>JBFZAU010000064.1:0-7711 GCA_041308825.1 Candidatus Omnitrophota bacterium | reverse complement strand
CAGACGATGATAAAAAAGAATTTGAAAATTCTCTCCCAGAAGGAGAGGATTTTATCGGAAAGCTCTAAATACGGGTCTTTCTTAAGCGACACGGGCTTAGGTGATGATGAGCAGATTACCTTAGTGCTTAAGGAGCTTGAAAGTTTAGCCAGCAAGAGCTCGGTGTATCTGGTGGATATGAAGCCCGCGGGAATTAAAGAATCCGGATCCTCCAAAAGGATTATGGTAAATTTAAATTGCGAAGCTCAGATGGAACAATTGGTTGATTTCATGTATAATATGGAGAATTCCTCAAGCTTGATTTCGATCGAAAAATACCAGTTGGCTCCCAAGAGTAAAGATTCGAGTGTAGCTAAATGCAGTATTTCGGTTTACAAAGTAGTCGGATTATGATCTTTTGCGGGTTAACAGGGGGGTAAAATGAAAAAATCAATCTTTTTAATTTTGGTTTTGGTTTTAACCTGGTGCAGCGCCGCGCCGGCGCTGGAAACTAACTTGATTTCGGTACGCAATGATATTTTAAAGAATGCCCAAGAGATGAAAGGATACTTTACTACCTCCCGGGATCCGCTGCTGTTAAACAGCATCTGGGATTCTTCGGTGATGGCGGTTTCGCAGCTGGACGCTTATTTTTCGATGCTGGGTATAGTTAATACCATTAAGAACGAAGAACTTACTGTTGAGACGGTTAAATACCTGTTGAATTGGCTCAAGCAAATCCAGGAGACTACCGATTTGAATATCCAAGGTTTAGAAGCGATTAAAACGACAGCGGATGCCCGCAGCAAAGTCTTTGTTTTAAAATTAAAGGATATTTTTAATAAGTTAAAAGAAAATCTGGCCCGGGAAAACCAGAACTTGATGAAATTGCAGGAATCATTAGTTAAGCAATAAGCGGAGGTAGGATGCAAAGCTTTGTCCTATTGTTTCAGTGCCGGGATCAGCGGGGAATTGTCGCTAAAATCTCGGATTTTATTTTTAAGGCCCAGGGCAATATCATTACCGCCGATCAGTATAGCACTGACCCGCAAGGCGGTAATTTTTTTATGCGCGTGGAGTTTATTTTAGAAAAAGAGCGCCAGGCCCTTGAGCGCTTGATGCATGATTTCGCTAAAGTGGCTCATGAATTTGAAGCCCAATGGCATCTTTATGACCGCTCCCAGCGTTTAAGGATGGGCATTTTGGTTTCAGAGCCCGACCACTGCTTGGTGGACTTGTTATATCTTCATAGCTCCGGGGAATTAAATGCCGATATCCCGTTTGTCTTAAGCAATTGCGAAAAGCACCGTAAATTAGTTTCCGGTTATAACCTGCCGTTTTATTATGTGCCTGCCGATAAAGAAAACCGCCGCGAATCGGAAATATTAGCCTATGTTCAAGGGGCATCAGATTTTTTGGTGCTGGCTCGTTATATGCTGGTGTTGTCCGGGGATTTTTTACGGCAATATAATAAAGATATTATTAATATCCATCATGGTTTTCTGCCTTCTTTTAAAGGGGCTGATCCCTACGGCCAGGCACTGGCTAAAGGGGTGAAAGTAATCGGCTCAACCGTACATTTTGTCACTCACCAGCTGGATGAGGGGCCGATTATCACCCAGGAGATCGAATACGTCACGCATAAAGACAGCCGCCAAGAGTTGGTTAACAAAGGAAGGCATGCGGAGAAAAAAGCCTTAGCCCGCGCTATCTTAAGCTATCTGGATTACCGGGTAATCCGCCATGAAAACAAAACCGTTGTTTTTTAAATTACCGATTAAACAAAAGAGGTGTTGGTTTGAGTAAAAAGGTTGTCATTGTTGGGGCGGGGGTGGCAGGATTGGCTACCGCTGCCAGGCTTGCTAAGGACGGATTGGAGGTAGAGGTTTATGAGAAGCTGCCTGTCTGCGGAGGCAGGAATAATTTAATTTCGGAGGCGGGATTTAAATTCGACACCGGCCCGTCTTTCGTGCTGATGCCGGATTTTTTCGAAGAGGTTTTTGCTTATTGCGGCCAGGAGCTTAAAGATTACCTGGATTTACGTATTTTAGAAACAAGCTATAAAATTTTTTACGCCGACGGAAAATCTTTAAGCGTTTTTAAAGATAGCCAAAGGACAAAGGAAGAATTAGAACGTTTTGAGCCGGGCTCGGGCGGACAATATGATAAGTTTATTGCGGAAACCGGAAGGATTTACCGAATTGTTAAGCCGCTGCTTTATAAATGTGTAACCTTTAAAGATTTAGCTAATTTCGCTTATTGGAGCCTGCCGGGTAAAATCCGGGCTTTTGAGTCTTATTGGGGCCTGGCCCGCAGGTATTTTAAAAGCGAAAAACTATTGTTTGCTTTTACTTTCGAAGCGATGTTTATGGGGGTTTCGCCTTACCAGGCTCCGGCCTTCTACAGCGTGATTGCTTATACGGACCATGTCCAAAAGGTGGCGCATGCTATGGGCGGGATGTACCAGATACCTTTAGCCCTGGAAAAGCTGGCTAAAAAATTCGGTGCTAAAATTCACTATCAATCACCGATTGCGGGCATCTATAAGGAAGACGGTAAGGTTGTTTTAACTCGCGGCCAGGATAAGATGAGGGCGGATTATGCGGTAGTCAACGCCGATTATGCTTATGCTCAGACTGACTTACTGGGCCGGTGCATCCCTGATTTTAAATATTCCTGCTCAACTCATCTTATCTATTTGGGCCTAAAGAAGAAACTGCCTAATCTTCAACACCACAATTTATTTTTCAGCGCCGACCTGGATAAAAATCTCAACCAGATCTTTCAAAATAAAACAATTCCTCTTGACCCGTCATTTTATGTCCACGTTCCTACTTTTACCGATCCTGCTTTAGCTCCACCGGGCAAAGAGATACTCTATTTGCTGATTCCGATCCCTAACTTAAAAAATAACCGGGATTCCCTGGAAGCTCACAAATTGCGTTTAAGAAAGATGATTTTCGATAAAATTAATCAAGTTTGCGGTTGTAATCTTGAAGAGTTAATCGAGGTCGAACGTCATTTTAACCCCGAGGATTTTATCAGCCGTTATAACATTAAGTTTGGCGCGACCTTCGGTTTGGCTCACAATCTGACCCAAAGCGCATTTTTCCGCCCCGCCAATCAGGATGCTAAAATTAAAAATTTATTTTATGTCGGTGCCAGTACGCAACCCGGAGGAGGACTTCCGGTAGTGATTGCCAGCTCCCGGATTGCCGCCGAAATGATTAAGCGGCGGATAAAACTTTAATTCTGGAGATCACCGCTTGAATGCTGGACTCCGGGGTAGAGGCCCCGGCACTGATTCCGATATTTTTAGCTTTAGCCAGCCATCTCTTTTTGATCTGATCCGCCATACTTACCCAGTAAGTTCTTTTGTTTAAAGATTTAGAAATTTGATAAATGCGCTTAGTGTTGGCGCTGGTTTTTGAGCCGATGATCACCATCACCGTATTGGTCAGCGGCATGGTTTTGACTTCATTTTGTTTGATTCGCGTGGGGCGGCAAATTGTATTCTGGAAGTTAATTTCGGGGATATATTTACGCAAACGTTCCACGATGGCGACTACTTTTTCCAGGTTTTGTGTCGACTGGACCACGATTCCGGCCTTAGGCAATGTCTTTATTTTTTTCCAAGGAATTCCCCGGAGGTTTTCGATGACAATAGCTTTAGATTTAAGCTGCCCGATGATGCCCAATACTTCATCGTGGCGTTTATCCCCGATAATAATTATTGGCCAGCCTTTTTCTTCCAGAGCTTGAGCAATTTTGTGTATTTCTTTAACCATCGGACAGGTGGCATCGACCACCCGCCAGCCTGATCTTTGCGCTTGTTCAACGGTTTTGCGCGCACACCCATGGGCCCGGATAAGTAAGATTTTATTTTTACCATCAGTCAGCCGGCTGATTTTTTTAATTCCGGCTTGTTCGATTTGCCTAACCACTTCTTCGTTATGTACGATATCCCCCAGCATAAATACCTGTCCCTTTGTGCGCGAAGTCTCCAGAGCCCGGGTAATGGCGTTTTTGACTCCGAAACAAAAACCCGCAGATTTGGCTAAATTTATCTTCATCGGTAACTCCCGTTTAGTAATATTTTAAATACTGTCTTAAGTTTTGCTAACTTGCTGATTCCGGCCCTTTTCCTAAAAACGTCAAAATTGTTTTTTTCGATTGCCTTTAAGATTCGGCGGTAGTTTTCGGCCATCGCTAAAACTACTAACCTGGCCCGGGAATTATTAATCAGTTTGATGCCGGGCAGGCATTCATCGTAAAACTGCTGGGCACGTTTAATTTGAAAACGCATCAGGTCCTTAAAATTTTCGTTATTGCCCCCTGAAAATAATTGTTGTTCAGTGATTTCAAAACTTTTAAGCTCATCTTGCGGCAGATAAATTCTGTTGCGGCCCAGATCTTCTTGGATATCGCGTAAGATGTTCGTTAATTGCATTGCCACCCCGAGTTTTACTGCATAAGCAGCGGCCGCTTGATCAGCGGCCGAGAAAACTTTCAGCATGATTAAGCCGACGACCCCGGCGACCCGGTAACAATATTCATAAAGTGCGGTAAAGTCGGTATAGCGGCTTTGTTCTAGATCCATGCGCATACCGCTCAAGAGTTGATCGAAGTATTCCTGCGGGATCCGGTAGGCAGAAGCCGTCTGCCTGAAAGCCGCCAAAAGCGGTATCCTGATCGGCCCGGTGGAGTAGGCTAGGGATATCTGCAGTTTAAGCTTATTCAGATTCTCCTGCGGGTCTGATTGTTGTGCGCCGTCTACTGTTTCGTCGCTTAAACGGCAGATGGCGTAAACGGCATAACTGGCCTTTTTCTCTTGGGAGGATAAAAAAAGGGAAGCTAAATAAAAAGTTTTGGCAAATTTTTTGGTGATTTCCCGGGCCTGCCGGAACCCTTGTTCAATTTCGGAGTTTGACATAGCACTATTCTACAATTAAAACCTGTAAAATCCAAATAGGATTTAATTAAAGAGTTAATTTGATTGCCAAATCAAGCTGGCGGTAATACAATAAGCTTATGTCTAAATATATGTGGGTATTATTGTGGTCGGTAATTTTCCCGCTATTTTTTAGTTTTTATCCGCCTTTAAGATTCTGGCGCAATTTTAAGGCCCTTGGTTTGACTTTAGCCTTGATTGTGATTATCTTCGGGGGGTGGGATATTTTTGCGGCTTGGCGGGGCCACTGGAATTTTTCCCCTGGGCATATTTACGGTTTCAGGATCGTCAATTTACCAATCGAGGAATGGTTATTTTTTGCGGTTATCCCTTTTTGCTGTATTTTTACCTGGGAAGCCGTGTTGTTCATTAAAAAAAGGATTAAATGAAAGAATACACATTATTAAGCATCCTGGCGGTAATCGTGACTATTTTTACCGACCGCCGCAGCCAGCTTAACCTTTTAAAGCGGAAAGAATTTTACCTGTTTCTGGTGATAATTTTTTGCTTTAAGCTTTTAGTCAATGGCTACCTGACTGGGAGCTTTATTGTAAACTATAACCCGAAACACTTTTTGGGCTTAAGAATTATCAGCATTCCCTTAGAAGATTTTTTATTTGGTTTTGCAATGGTTACGCTAAGTATTGTGTTCTGGGAGTTATTTAAGAAAAAATACAATCATGGTTAAGAAAGCAATATTGATCTGTTTGGTTTGCTGTTTAAGCACTTGCCCGTGTTTAGCGGCTGATTGGCAGGATTTGCATGATCAGGCCGACCAGCTTTCCTTGTCAGAGGCTAAGGCAAAAGCCAATAGGTATCCTGACTCTTTGGCTGATCAATACGTATTAGCCCTGGTCTATCTTAATTTACACCGGGATTTGGATGCGCAGTTAATCTTTGATCGGTTGAGACAGAGCAATCCGAACTCCATCGAAGGATTATGGGGGAAAGCGGAGGTTCTGCGCCGTCAGCACGCACTCCCAGAGGCTCAAAGCTTATTGGATCAAGTATTAGTACTTAATCCGCAATTTCCCCCGGCGCTCAACAGCCTGGCTTATATAAGGTATTATCAATTTGATTATAAGGGGGCGATTAACCTGGTTTTAAAAGTAATCGCACAAGGCAAGGATAAGGTGGATTTAAGTAATTATGTGCGTGCGCTTGCGATGTATGCCGGCGCTAAAGGGATGCTGGCGCATTACGGAGGGGTATTATCTAAAGCCATCGACGGTTTAGCGGTTAAAACCAACCTGGATAAGGCCCAGAAGTTGCAGCCGGATTCTCCGGCAGTTTTATTCGGCCTGGGCAGTTATTATCTTTTAGCGCCGTCGATCGCCGGAGGGGACAGGGTTAAGGCAGAAAATTATCTTAAACAGGCGGTTAAAGTTGATCCTCTTTTTGCCGATGTTTATGTGCGCTTGGGGCAGTTAGCTAAACTGCAAGGTAATCAAAAAGAGTATGAAGCTTATCTTGAGCAGGCCTTAGAAATTGATCCGCAGAATGAATTAGCCCTGGATACCAAAAGCCGCCGTTGTAAATTTATTTGCCCTTAATTTATAAAATCAATCAGGTTTTTAGGATGTTTTGCGCAAAGCTGTCTAGGGCCTGTTTATATTTTTGAGCAAGCCTTAGATTGTGCAATAAGTTTTGCGCTTGGAGAGAGAGTTGTTTGATCTGGTTTTGGGCAAAGGCGAGTGAGCCGGTTGAGATAATCATTGAGCGCATCTTACGCAATTGGGCGGGGTAGGTGATTTTATCCTCCATAATTTTTTTGATCTGCAGGCGCTCTTTTGCCTGAGAGTGCTTAAAGGCATACCAAACCAGAACGGTTCTTTTAGCTTCTTTAATATCGGTAAGATTGGATTTTCCGGTTTCTTTAACTTCTCCGAATGTCCCGATAATATCGTCCTTGATTTGAAAGGCCCGGCCTAAGAGCATGCCGTAGGCGTGCAGTTTTTTTATCTGTTGCTGGTTTGCCCCGGCTAAAGTCGCCCCCATGGTTAACGGCGAGGCAAAAGTATAATTCGCCGTTTTGTAATCATAAATCTTAAAGATATCGTTGAGGGTTACTTTTTCAATCGGCTTGGCGCCCAGCAGCAGTTCAATGAATTCTCCGCTTCCGGTATAGAGCGCCGCCAAAAACAGCTTTTTTAAAGCCTGTTCTTTAAACGCTAAATTTCCCCGGACAGCCAAAAAGGCATCCAGGGCCATCGCGTACATTACATCTCCCGCCACGATCGCCAGGTCCTCACCGTCGAATTTAATCCTTTTGTTTTTACCCAGGGCGTTTTTGAGCAGGGTATGCATGGCCGGTTTTCCCCGGCGTTTATCGCTTTTATCGATGATATCATCGTGCACCAGCATAAAATCATGCAATAATTCTAAAGAAAGGGCGCTGCGGTAAAGGCCCTGGGGAACGCGCTTGTTGCGGGAAAAACCTAAATAGCCGATACAGAAAAGAATCGGCCGTATCCTTTTGCCGTCTCGGCAGATAAATTCTTTAATATTGTTAAAAAGGAGCGGGGAGAGCCGGTTGAGGGCGTAGAGCTTGTTGATCGAGCCGATATACCGCAGGAGCTCTTTTTCGACTTGTTTTTTTATTTGCAAAAACATAATTTATGTTAACATATAATAAAGAATTAAGCAAACATTTTGCCGGTTGATAAAAAATGAAAAAGATTATTATTATCGGCGCTGGTTTTGCCGGGTTAAGTGCTGCGCGGAAATTAGCCAAGGCACATTTAAAGGCGGAAATCACTGTTTTTGACCGCAAGGCAGAGT
>JBFZAU010000063.1:0-2494 GCA_041308825.1 Candidatus Omnitrophota bacterium | reverse complement strand
TCTTTAGTTCATGAAGTCGGCGCAACCGTTAAATTTAATCTTTCCCACAAAGAAAACTTTGCGCGAGAAGCCGCATTTAAAGTCGCTACCGAGGCATTAGATATCAATGAGTTTGGGCAACGCCAAGCTGCGTTTATCGAAAGTGGCGTTACACAAGGGTCTCTGGTTAGCGCGATCACAGAGATCAAGTTTTGGAAAGAGGCACATGCGGATATCCTTGACCAGCGCACCGGAAATCCGTTCTCGACCTATTTGCAGGAAGCAGCCAGGGATATCTATGCCCGGTATACCATTTATGCCTTGCCGATAAGAGAGAGATTAGTTTTTGTGCACGCGGTATTTGAAGGCAAGCGCTATGCCCGCGTCCGCCATGCGATCGGTATTCTTACCCGGCGGATCCGCGAATTAAACATCGGTTCTGATCAACGCATTACTCCAGCGCAGTATTATACTTTAGCCAATATGCTTTCAGAAATGGAGGGTAAATACACGATTATCGAAAACCGTTATCTTCGTTTAGGGATGACTTTCGTTTTCGATATCTGGGAGCAGGAGAAAAGGATACTTGAGCAAATGTATTTGGTGGAAGAGATCGAGAAGGAGCTGGCCTCTTCGGGCAGCGGTAATCTGCCTTATATTGTTGCCATGCAGGATTTACACGGCGGGGCTCGCCGGGCAATAGCTTTAGTCGGTTTCGCACTGGGCCTACCTGCAGATATTTACGAACAAATCCATACTTTGGATGACCTTAAGACACTGCTGGAAGAGTATGGTATTGATATAAATGATTTAGGGGTCCGCTTGGTTGGGCTTAATGACAAATTTGACCGCGGAAATGATCCGATTGGTACCTTTGAGTTGGTTAAATGGCTCCGGGAAGAAGGCAAGGCTAAGCCTTTCTCCGGTAACCACGATGACTGGCGAACCTGGGGTGTATTAGCGATTCACCTGTTGTTTGAATCAACGGGTATTGATTACAAATTACCGGAAGTTAAGAATCATCATATCGCTTATTGGTCCCGGGATGCTTTTAAGCATGCCGGCTGGGGGGATATTGAGCTGGAGCAGGTCAACCAGAGAAGGTTCAACCAGGCTACCGCAGCGGTTAACGCTATCTTGCGGTTGAAGGAGTTGCCTGAGTTAGCCTATATTGATCTGGCGGCAGTGCGGGCGCAGGATGAGGCGGAGATGAAAAAACTTAAAAAACAAAACGCCAAAATCCGGGAACAGAATGAATTGCATAAAGATGAGCCGGGGTATGTCAGGCAGCCGGAATTACCATTACCTGATATTTTTAAGAATACGCTTGCTTATCTGCGCTCTAAGATAGAGGAGCATAACCAAAGGATCATGCAGATAAATGAGGCGTATCAGCTTGATTTGCCCGGGATTGAATTTGCGGAGGTCAACTTAAGTAATTATTACCGTGATCCGGAGATTATTGAGCGCGCACTCTGGGAGCTTAAAAACTTTCGCCTTTTTTATGTGGATATTCTGGGTAATTTGCATATGCACAATATTATGCCCATTGATTACAAACGCGGCGGATTTGATGTTGAATATAAGGGGCTGCGCGGACTGCCGGCATTGGAATTGATGGCCGAAGATGTGCGCACATTCTTCCAGGATTTAGAGACGATTCCGGATTCGATGGAATTCCGCAGGGAAATGTGGGAAAAGCTGGGGGAAGCATTTACAATTATTAATAGCTGGTACTCGGATGTGACTGCTCATGCTAAGGCAGTTTCAGTGAAAAAATTCGTGGAGGCCGGAGGGCTGGAAGGATTAGGCCATGAAATTTTAGGCCATGTCGCCCAGGCATTTGTTGATAGAGAATCAACGACTTTTGTGATCTGGGGGCATAATGAGCGTAAAAAATTTGCCGAATCGGAAACATATTTACCTTATGTTTATCTTTATCCGGCCTTGCGCAGCGGAATACTGAATATTGATTATGAGATGTCCGAAGGGTATTCCGACCGGGGGGCTTTAGTTACTTTCTTTAAACGTGATGATTCGCATAGATTAACTGGCTTACGCCGCTGGGGGTATCGTGCCGGTTCAGCGGTAATTGAAGATCTGACCTTTGAGGATGTTGAAGGGTTAACTCCTGAGCAGTTAGAGATGTTGAATCTGCTGAGTGATGGCGAAGGATTTATGCGCTGGTATCAGGAGAAGGCAGTGCAGCATATTTATGAACATGCCCAGCGTTTGCTGGTTGTGGCTAAGCACCAGAAACGTAAAGATAAAATAGCTAGCGCCAGGGAGGCCTTAGCGCAAACTAAACAGCTCAATGACCATCCGATCCAGGCCGCAGCGATGAGGCAGGCAGCATTGGATTATCCTGATTTCGCTGTACAATTTAATCGTTTGGCGGAAATGTTAAGCGCGTTAGAAGAATACCTTGTCCGTTCAGGCAAAATTACCGGCCCGCCTTGTGTGGCCCAAAGAATAGACAATGCCGTTATCTGGCACCTTAGCCAAACCCGGATAA
>JBFZAU010000062.1:0-6026 GCA_041308825.1 Candidatus Omnitrophota bacterium | reverse complement strand
TTATCCGTAATTACCCCTCTCTCCCGGGCTAAATTATAAACGATAATAATACTTAATACCGCTCCCAAAAATGCCGCCAGAGGCACATAAACTCTGGAGAAGCCCATAATCACCGCAATTACTGCCGCCAGCCCCGCACCGCTGGAGGTCCCCAAAAGATAAGGCTCTGCCAATGAATTTCTCAAGATTGCCTGAAGCACAATTCCGGAAACCGCCAGGCCGCTGCCGGTCAGAATTGCCGCGATTACCCGCAAGAGACGTAAATTAAGGATGGCCTGATTATCCTGTTTCAAGAGGTTGGCCAACGGTATATTTACCGCCCCCTTAATCAAACCGAAAATGATAACCGTAACGAGCAGTAATAATAAAATTATGAGTTTTCTTTTTAAACGCATTTGTTTAGTTGTTAGTTCTCAGCTTTGTGCAGGGTATAACCTTTTGTAAACCTCTTCTAAGCCCTGAGCAATCCGCGGCCCGGGACGTAACAGGATATCCGGATTAATATCGTTAAATACCCGGCCTTCTTTTACCGCATCGATTTTATCCCAACCGAAACGCTGCTTGATCGTTTTTAAATGCGCCTGCCTGTCCATATAAGCCAGAATAATACACTGGGGATTAAGGTTTATTACTTTCTCTGCGCTAAAGTTACAATAAGGCCGGATAAGGTCATGCGCAATATTGCTGCCTCCGGCCAAAGTAATGATTTCATCAACAAAAGAACCC
Source organism: Candidatus Omnitrophota bacterium (assembly GCA_041308825.1). Lineage (GTDB taxonomy): Bacteria > Omnitrophota > Gorgyraeia > Gygaellales > Profunditerraquicolaceae > UBA6249. Next base: position 5,300 of record JBFZAU010000062.1, on the reverse strand, counting down.
TGAGCCGCCGTCATCAGCGGTTCATACCAAATCTCTACAAACACTCTAACTCTGCTATTTACCGGAATCAATTCAGTTTTAGCTGTTACCGCTGCGATCCTGCTTTTCATTTCTTCTACTAACAATAAGGCTGCCTCTTCCTTATGAGTTATTTTCCCGATTTCCAGGATAGTCTTATACAGCCCCTGTATGTTTTGCGGATCAGCGACATAAATACTCACCCCTAATTCTCCTAATTGCGTAACCGCTAAAGCCTGCTCCAAGCCGGTGCAAAAAACATAATCAGGTTTCAAAGAAACTATTTTTTCGATATTCGGATTGCTAAAATCACCGATTTTGGTTTTATCCTTTACCCATGCAGGATAATTACAGTTTGAACTGACACCCACCACTTGCGCATCCAGGCCCAAAGCAAAAAGTATCTCTGTAGTCGAAGGAGCCAGAGAAATATAGCGCTGGGCCGCCTCAAGACAGCCTGCCGGAAAAAGAAAACAAAGAATTAATAAAATGACCTTTCGCATAAAAAAATACCCGACCTGGCACTCTTTGTGCCTGGATCGGGCTTCACCCTGATAATACTCTGGCCCATTCCACGAGGCGTTACTGACAATATAGGCAGGTCTTCTGGCTCAAGTATCATCCTACTTGCTGCGGCCTTCCCGCCCGGCAAATGTCATTTTACCCTGGCAGTGACCAAACCTGCAGCTTTCGTCAACTTTACAGCGGCGGGACCGCATGCGGTTAAAGACATCGCCGGTATAAGGCGTTGCTTTATGCATTTCCCTAGCCTATATTCATTATAAATTTTCTACTTTTACCTTACCACCCTAAATTAATTTGTCAACGATTTTCCTGAAATTATAATTCGATTCCTTTTCTGGCTTTTACCCCGCACCGGTAATAATGCTTAACCTGGCGGATATGGCTGATTAGGTCTGCCTCCCGCAAGAGCTTTGCCGGAGCATAACGGCCGGTTAAAACTAATTCCGTATTTTTAGGCACCCGGCGGACCATCTTCAGGAATTCTTCGAGGTTGAGCAGTTTATACTTTAAAACAAGGTTAATCTCATCTAAAACAATTACCCGGTATTTACGGCAGGCAATCGCCGCTTTTACCTTTTCCAATCCTCGGCGCGCAAGTTCCCGATCGGCCTTACCGGCACCGGCTTGAATAAAGAATGGCGCACCAAATTGCTCTAATTTTATATTTTTTATTGCTTTTAAGGCCTTATGCTCGCTGCAAATCCTTCCTTTAGCAAACTGCCCGATATAGACATTAAATCCGGCTCCGGCTGCCCGCAAAGCTAACCCAAAAGCCGCAGTAGTTTTACCTTTTCCGTTACCCGTATAGACCTGAATCAAGCGGTCACCGCCTTCCAGCTTAACATCCCTAAAGCGCAAAGCGACGAAACGATCAGACCGGCACAAAACACCCCGGCCAGAATCGCCATAAATGCATAACGAAAACGGATTTTGAATAAGGAAGCTGCAATTACCCCGCTCCAGGCCCCGGTCATCGGCAAAGGAATCGCCACAAAAATCAACAGGCCCAAAGCTTCGTACTTCTGGACAGCATCGGAATTTTTCTTGGTCCGCTCAAAGACCCAATCGAAGAATCGTGACCAGATTTTAAATTTTCTTAATCCCCCGGTCACCGGCTCAAATAAAACCAACGCGGGAGCGACAATCAAACAATTACCTAAAACCGCAAGCCAAAAAGCCTTCGCTAAAGGCATTCCGAATGATACCCCTAAAGGAATCGCCCCCCTTAATTCCGATATGGGCAAAGCCCCCACGATCACCACTATGTAATCCTTGGGCAGCTGATTTAAGTACCGCAGAACAAGCTCAAGCACGTTTTCTCCTTAAGGTAAATTCCCGGATAACAAAACGTAAAAACCTAAAGGTGTCGATTAGCGGATTAATCTGGCTTTTTTGCCCGGAATATATAGTTTTAACCGGAATAGATTCAATCTTGGCCCCCCAGCTAGCCGCCTTAATCAATACTTCGGTTTCCGTCTCATATTTGGAGGTCGATAGATCCAATTTGGATAACAGCTCTTTTTTGATCAACCGGAACCCGCATTGCGTATCGGGAATATGCTGCTTAACTAAAAGAGAAATAAATTTTGACATCAAAAAATTAGTAGCTACCCGCACAAAAGGCATTTGCCCGGTTTTACCCATCCGGTTGCCGACAATCAAAGAACTGGTGGAGCTTTGCGCCTTTTGGATAAAAGCCGGTAGATCAGCGCAAGCGTGCTGGCCATCCCCGTCCATACTGATCACGGCATCAAAACCATGCTCAAGAGCATAATGATACCCTTTGATCAAAGCCGCCCCTTTGCCGATATTTTTCCGGTTGACTAAAACCTTCGCCCCGCTGGCTAGCGCAATCTTGGCCGTATCATCCGCCGAACCGTCATCGACAATAACCACCTCTAGGCCTAATTTAATAATTTGGTTAATTAAACCGGCAATTGCCCGAGATTCATTATAAGTGGGAATAATCACGCAAAAACGCATTAAGACCTACCTCTCATCGCTTGCCCCTTACCCCCGCAGATTCGGACTCTACCCAAAACCTGCGGAAAACATACCACTGCTCCGGATATTTACGGATATACTCCTGAAAAATATCTCGGTAAATACCTAATAAATCCGCTAGATCCTTGGCTTTATTTCCGCTGGGGGTAAACTCTATCGGCTTCTCAATTCTTAAAGTAAAACTATTATCGGGATTCCTAAGCATAAAGCCCGGTACAATTGGTGCGCCAGTCATCAAACTTAAAGCTGCAGGGCCTTCGGCAAAATGAGTGGGTTTACCGAAAAAATCTACGATCATTCCTTTCTCGGTAAAATCCCGGTCACCGACTAAAGCGACCATATGATTATTCCTAATTTCAGTAATACAGCTTCTCACCGCTTTACCCATCGCCACTACTTTAATACCTTGCCTGCTTCTTTGGGCGTCAAAGAAATCGTTAACCTTTTTATTTTTATGCGGTAAAGCTACCGCCCAGATAGGATAACCCAACCGGGCCATCACCACCCCCCCTAACTCCCAATTACCTAAATGCGCGGTAATAACGATCACTCCCTGCTTACGAGCCAAAGCCTGGTCAAAATAATGCAGGTTTTCTAATTTTATATTTTTATCGATAAATTGCCTGTCGATCTCTTCTAAGCGAAAGAAATCTGCCAGATATTTAGCAAAATTCCTGAAAACCTTACGGCTGATTTTACGCAATTGGGCCTGGGAACTTCCGGGAAGAATAACCCGCAGATTGGCTTTGACAAAACGGCGATCTCTCCAAGCTAAGAGATAAAATACTTGACCGAATAATGAAGCTAGAAAATAAGCCCCTCTTAACGGCAGGGATTGAGCCAAAAACTTACCAAAACGATAAATATAATAATTAAACACGTTTATAAACCCAAAATAAGCTTAGCGATATCCATGCTGGCATCAGGCTTAGCAATCTTTAACCCGGCGGCTTTTAAACGCTCTAATTTCGCGCGATTAGCCAGTAAATCATCGATCGTCTGGTAAACCTCTTTAGGATCATCCACTTTTACCGCCGCCGTTTTTTGCGTTAAAAAATTAGTATTATTCACTTCCTGGCCCGGAATCGGTTTAACAATCACCATCGGCAGCCCCATACTTAATACTTCTGCGGTAGTCACTCCTCCGGGCTTAGTGATAATTAGATCGGCAATATGCATTAACTCGTGAATATTATGCACAAAACCAAAAAGCTGGATTGCCTTTTTGTAACGTTTAACCTTACGCTTTAGCGAACGGAATAATTGCTTATTTGTCCCCGTAACAATCAGCTCCTGGATATCCAGACGGCATTTCTCTAAAGACTTAACGATCGTTTTAATCGGCCCCAGCCCCTGTCCGCCGCCCATAATCAAAACTACCGGTTTCTGCGAATCCAGCTTTAATTTATTAAAAATATCCGCAGAGTCTAGATGCTGGTTGAATTTATGATCAAAAGGTATGCCGTAAGATTTAATTTTAGCGGGCTTAACTCCCTTTTTTTCAAGACGGGCCGCCACATCCTCTGAAGGAGCGATATAATAGTCCACCTCATCATAAACCCAGTAAGAATGCGGGATGTAATCCGTTAATACCGCCACCAGCGGCAGATTATCCCGGTAATCTTTTTTAAAATCTGCCACCATCCCGCAAGGAAACGCCTGGGTACAAACTACCAGTTCGGGCTTAAAGCTGTCGAAAAGCTTTTTAAGTTTCGGCGAATTTGATTTATGGATATAGCGCTTAATATTCTCCAGGCTTCTGACGACCTTGGGGTTATCGTAAAGATAATCCCAGACCTTCGGCGTGCGCTTGATTACTTCCATATAAATCCGGTTAATCACTTTTTCGGAAATCGGATTGGTATAATTAAAAGCGTTGATATTTAAAATTTGGGCCTGCGGGTGCAAATGCTTAATCGCCTTTTCAATCGCCAGCGTGGCGCAGCGATGACCGGAAACCTCAGAAATATACATTAAGATTATGCGTTTAGGATGCATTAAATCCTGCCTTCTTTAGCTAAATCCAAAAAAGCATCTGCCACCAGCGGGGAAAATTGCCGGCCGCGCAAACGGCTAATCTCGTTAATCGCCTGGAGTTTACCCATTGCTGTGCGGTAAGGACGGTTAGTACTCATGGCGTCAAAGGAATCCGCCACTGCAATAATCGCGGCAATCAGGGGAATCTCTTGCCCCTTTAGCCCTTCAGGATAACCTTGGCCGTCATAGCGCTCATGATGATACTTCACCCCGGAAACCGCCCCCTCTAACTCCTTAATCGATTTTAGGATATTTACCCCGATCATCGGATGTTCTTTGATCCGATTCCTCTCCCCGATCGTTAAACTGTTTCTTTTATTCAGGATATGCTCCGGTACGCCGATTTTGCCGATATCATGCAGGAGGCTGGAGATCTGCAGGTCCTCCAAGAATTTAGCCTCAAAGTTTTTCTTGTCCTTAACCCCCATCCTGGCGGCAATAGTCATGCTTAAATCGGTTACCCGGGTCGTATGACCGTGAGTGTAGTGGTCTTTGGCTTCAATGGCGGCGGCCAAGGCTACCGTTGTACGCATAAATAATTGGTGTTTACGCCCTAATTCATATTCTAATTCCTTAAACAACTGGGCATTCCTGATCGCCATCGCCACATGGAAATTAAGCGCCACGAAAAAATCAAGCTCTTCATCGATAAACTTTTTTCCGTTATTCTTTTGCCCCAACAGCAACAGGCCCAGTAATTCATCCCTGAAATAACT
>JBFZAU010000061.1:0-9120 GCA_041308825.1 Candidatus Omnitrophota bacterium | reverse complement strand
AAGCAGCTTCATCTCGACCATATTAAAAACGATATTCCCGAAATCTATGGTCTGGTTAACGCCCCAGTGGGCTAGAACACTTAGGGCTAATGGCCCATACTGGTTAATGGCGTAATCCCTCAAGCCCCTAGCCAGCTCTGCGCCGGTCAAATGAGCGGTTTTTTTTAATTTTTTACGGGTAAATTCTAAACCCTGCAGCACAAATTCATAGGCATCCGGTTTATACCTTGAATCCTTAAGACAAATCTCTTGCACTAAATCGTAAAATTTGCTCATCAGTTTAACCTACTTAGTTAACAAACTTTTGTAATTTGCCGGAAACCGGTGAGCCTGGCCCACCACCTTACCGTCTTTATCCAAAAAAACAAAGGTCGGCACGCCGATCAGCTCATATTTATCCACCAGCTCCATTTCTTTATCCAACAAGATGGTGAAATTAAGCGGCAGGTCTTTTAGATATTTCTTTACTTTATAATCCGGTTCACCCGCATCCACCCCCAAAACAACAATTCCCTCTTCGGAAATAGCAGCAGATCGCTCTCCCAAACCGACCAATTCCTTACGGCAGGAGGGACACCAGGTAGTCCAGAAAAAAAGAATCACCGGTTTACCCCGGTAATGGGAAAGGCTGTGTTTTTGTCCGTTTAAATCATCTAAGGAAATTTCAGCGGCGAAGGCCCAAGAAAAACAACCCAGCATTAAAAAAGTTAATGCCGCAAATAATAACAATCTGCCCCTTTTAAAATCAAACATTAAAATCTCCTGATCGCTGTAATGATAATAAATAATCCGGCACCGACCATCACAGCCGCGCATACCTTTTTCACCGCCACCATCCATTTACCGCTTTTAGGTAATCCGGCTAATCCGGCACCGAAAGTCCCCACCAAAATAAAAATCAAACCCATCCCGTAAGCAAAGCTTAACAAAAGTAATCCCCCGTAAAAAATATTATTCTTGGTCGATAGATACGCCAAAATCGAACCTAAAATCGGGGTCAAGCAGGGGGTAATCATAAAAGCGGAAATTAACCCCAGCAAAAACGCCCCCGGAAGGCTTGCCTTTTTATAAACCGGCAATTTCAAATGCGCGGTAAAATTTAAAGGAACTAAATCAAACATGATTAACCCGAAGATAACGATCAAAACCCCCGAAAGAAGGTTGATTTGCGGATTAAGGCTGAACTTCCCGAAAATACTTCCGGTCATTACCGCCAGGATCCCCAAGCCGGAATAGGTAATCGCCATACCGGTAACATAAGCCAGGCTTAATTTTAAAGCTTTAACCTGAGAGTCTTTCGCGTTACCGACGATATAACCGGCACTGATCGGAATCAGCGGGTAAACACAGGGGGTCAGGCTGGCTAAAAAACCCGCCAAAAAGGCGATCAAAAAATCAAGTGGGCTACCGGAGAGTTCCATCGATCCACCTTAAATATGGCTTATCCCCTGCGATAATAGGAATGGCGATAATTTCCGGGACCTCATAGCTGTGCAGGGACTTAACCAGTTTAATAATTTTAGGCAATTTTTCTTTTTTTGATTTAATCAACAGCAATGCTTCGCTGGCAGAGTCAATCTTGCCGGCCCAGAAAAATATTGAATTAATCTTAGCGATAATATTAACGCAAGCGGCTAATTTAGCCTTGATTAATCCGGCAGCGACTTTTTGTGCTTCTTTTTTATCTTTAGCCGTAACTAAAATTAGTATATGCATCCGGGAATTAAATTTAAAATATGATTGATAAACTTAAAATTTACTAACTCATTATATAGGTATTGGTTCGAATTTCAAGGGGATTGTTGGCAAAGAAAAAAGGGGCGCTTTTTATAGCAAGGCCTTCATGCCGGTAGGCAACAAAGGTAAGCGCCCCTTTAACTGGCAAAAATTAACCTTAACTCCTCCGTATTCCTTCCGGAACCCAGGACCACTAAAATATCTTTCAGCACGGGCTCGGTCATGCTGCAGCTTTCTTCCTGGCTCCTTAAAATTTCGGCGATGCAGGAAATAATTTTTTCCGCATCATCGGCCAAACAACCCTTAAAACAACTGGCGGCGAAATAATCTTTCAGGCGTTCAGCAGATAAACTGATCCCGGAATGCCTCAAGCGCTGAATGTCCGACCACTCCTGAATTAAATCAATTCTCTCTAAGCTGCTTGCCGGCATATTCTTGATACTGGCCTTAAGATGATCCAGGGATAATGTAACAATCGGTAAAGAACGAAAATCAATACCGCCTTTATCGGGTAACCAGGAAGAACCTGCCTGCGGCCTGATTATAAACAGCACGGCTATTCCGGAGTCCGAAAAACGTGTTATCCGGTAGTCTAATTTTAACCCGATTTTACCAGCCTCGATGTTAAATAACTCGATGAAATTTTGTAGATCTTTTTCCCGAGCGCTGGCTTTGGGGCGGGCATGAATCATGCCCCCCTTCTGCTTGTCGATAACCCTCAAGATTTCTTGGATAGCCTTAACTTTATCACCGGCATTAAAAATAAAAGCATCTACGTCAAAATAGATTATCCGGTTGAATGAATTATCGCCGAATGGTATTTGGGTAGCGTTACCCTCCCGGAATTCCACGTTATCAACCGGCTGGGGAACTTCTTGGCTGTTTTCCAGCTCTTCTACGCGCCCTTCCACGTCTCCGGATCTATCAAAAATCCCCATCCTATCCAGGTTGCCGGCAAACTTACTAACCCTGCCGGCTAATAATACATTGTTTGGATCAGGATCTAAACCTACCACCTGGCTAGCCTCATCCTGCAAAGCAGCAGCTACAGAAAGAGCCCCTGAACCGGACCCTACCTCTAATATATTTAACTGGCCGTCATGCCCTTCTTTTACCAAAAGAGGAGCTGTAACTTCATTAGCTATTGCGTTAGTATACGGCTGGGAAGCCCCGGCTAAATACCTGCCTTTGTTTTCCGCAGATGCAGAATCCAACTCATCTCTCTGGCCTAAAATGGGAGACAGAGCTTCCCGGACTTTGGGAGTTTTAGAAACCATGGCCTCGGCCATCATTCCCGCAACATGCGCATCTCCTGGCGCGTATCCCATCCTTAACGCTACCGTCTCGGCCAGTTCATGCGCCAGAAATCGCGTGACCACTTCCATTTTCTCCTGCGGATCAAGCCCGGAATCTTTTAAAAGTAAATTTAATCTCTCAAGGTTAATCACGACGACTCCGCCTTTAATCCGGGCCAGATCCGGCAGATGATTATCAATCCTTACCCCGATCTCTATACCTGCGATATTTACCGTCCCCTCTTGCAAATCAACTTCTCCTTGCTGGCCCAAAGTGACTCTGTCAGCTAAAGCTCCATCCTTAACCGCTGCAGCCGTCTTATCTGCCGGTTCACCCAAATAATCTAAATTGCCGGTCGTCACCTGCTCTGAAGAACCCATAAAATTCCCGCCTTCCTGGCCCTCAAGAGCGGGTTCACTCTCAGGATCAACCGCTTGCTCCATAGAAGGCAGCTGTGGTTTGCCATATACGGCATCCGATAGCAGCCGCTGAAAATCATTGAATCCTGGAGTATATCTCTCTGCTTCCGCGCCGGTATATTGGCCATAAACAACATGTTGTCTTTCATGGTTTATTACACGGTCTCCGCCCCTAAATATAGTCCAGACCACCCCTGATCTAGCTGCTCCTGCCCAGGTTTGTTTTTCCATACTTCCTTGCCGGTTACGCGAATGCGGGGGCAGAACTCTTAGTCTATCTCCAGCGCTAACCCCTTTAGCCTTAAGCTCTGCCTTAAGTATTTCTAAAACAGCGGTTAATCTATCGATTTTGAGAATAGGCACTAACTGAAATAATCCCATAACATAGAGCGAGGCCTGCCGGTAAGCCATATCCTTAAGCTCCTGCCGGCTGCCAGTTACTCCTTGCGCTAATAACTCCTGATAAATCAAGGTAGCTTTAATATCCACCAGATCATCAAGCAGTTTCTTTGCGGCTTTTAACCTTGTTTTCACTTGCCGCCATTCTTGGCTATTTAAGCCTTCCTCCAAATAAACTTTTAGCTGGCTCTCCGGAATCCCCAGTTCGGTAAACCACTTCTCCTTCTTGATATACTCAAAAAGCTGATATGAGTAATATTGAAAATAATAATCGAGCAAATCGTCGGGGTCGCTATAACGTAATTCCGCCCCGGTCAGGTAAGCTACCATTTCGTTCTGGAAATTCCGGTATAAATAGTAGGGAAACTGCCGTAATAGATTACGCAATGCATTAGCATCAATGCGGATATTTTTTTTGCCAAACATATTGAACATCATATCTTCCAGATAATTCCGCTGAGATACCCCTTCTTTAGAAGGCGGGCGGGAATACATGACTTTTTGCAAGGAATGGTAATCGACGTGGATCTCTAAACCCAAAGGCCCCAGCCCAATGACCGCGACCTCCGGAGCATCCTGAATGGCTAATCCGCATTCGCTTTCTAAATAAGGTGCAATCTGGGTCCGCAACTGCTGCAGCTGCTGCCTTAAAGCAGCGATCCGCCTGTTGATCTGACGGATCGCCGGATTATCCCGGGCGCGGGCTAAAGCCTTGCGCTGCCGGTACAAATCCATTAATTCCCGGGAGGCATCATTAAAAGCATCAATCGGATAATTCCGCTTGTCCTGCTCAAACTTTTGCTTAAGCGCGATCCTGTCGGCACGGTTACGGATCAAAACGGCCTGCACGGCTATTCTTTGTTTTCTGGATAAGCGCGCGAATCGTGCTTGCCCCTGCCGGCCTGAAAATAATGCCTCGAATAACTCTTGATAAGAAATATCGGGGTGAGCATAAATGATCTCCATTGCTTGTTGGAATATTTCATTCATGACCATAATCTGTTCAACGTAAGCGTTGCGCGCATCGGCTGCCCGGCCTTGCCCGGGGCGCAGCTGATCAGATGGCATTGCCTGTTCCGTTAACTCTAAAGACATTTCAATAAGCATGGTATCAAAACTCCGGTTCAGACTCAGGTATCGCTGGGCAAGTGCCAGCACCAATTGGGCATAGCGCCTCTGAACCGATAATAGGCTGTCGCGGCTATTGAGCAATGTGTAAAGAATACTGGCGACTTCTATCTCACCTTGGCGACTATCTTTAAACGGAGTTAGCGCCATCTCAACCAGAATTTCCGGCGTAAGGCCGGCAGCGTTTAAGCTGCTGATCAGGGATCCAATATCGGTATAAGCTAATCTTCCAAGCACCTTCCAGATATGACCTTTAGCATGATCGGGGATCGAAGGATCATTAAGCAAGGGGATGATATAGGGCAGAATTTCTATCTTTTGGCTCAACGTGTTTTCTATCAGCGCCAAAACATCCTCCCAAGGCGATGTCTGATTACCCAACAACCCCCTCCTCTTTTGGGTGCTCAGACGATAATCGTTTTTCAGAAGGCGGACAAAAAGATCGACCTGGTCTGCAAAAGAAAGTTCCTTGAGCAAATCGATCAGGGTAGTCGTATAATATATCGAATCTTTTTTGTTCGCGCTCTGGATAGCCTCATCGATAGCGGCAAGCCTGGATAGCCGCGGCGCCTGAACGATGGCATATTGGTGAGCTTCCTGGATTAAAGTTTTCGCCTGCTGTTGATTTTGCGGATTTTTAAGAAAATTACTGAATAGTTCATAGGCGGTAGCTTCATCAAGGCCCGGAAACATCTCCCTGGCCTTCTGGCGCAGATAATTCACTTCCGCCTGCTCATGCCTAATTGTCTCTTCCAGTTGCGCCTGGTTTAGTTCGCTAAAGCGCTGCCGGGTAATATAAATCACGCCCCTCCTTAATCCTGCCGATACAGACTGCTCTCCTGCTTCGGTAACGGATAAATACGAGGCATCAATCACTACCACCATCTGACCGTTGATCAAATATACGTTTTGGTTATCTACCGTTAAATTCAGATCATCATCCAGGCTGGTTTTAAAATCGGCATCATAAGCGGCTAGCCGCCTTTGCCGCTCTACCTGCGTAATCCTGCCCTGCTGCACGGCAATTTTCAGGATACCGTCTAAAATATTCCGATTGGCCTGATGCTCATCGCCAAATCCGGTCGATGAAATCGAAGGGCTTTCGCTTAAGTAGGCTTGAGCGGTTACTGCACTGCTATCATCAGATGCCTTAACCATAAATACATCATCAACACTTACCGAGATGGCTAAGGGTACGCCTTCTCCGGTTACCGCTTCCCCCTCGCTCATCAACCCGAATAATCGATTCACCTCTACCAAAGCATCACTAAGGTTATTATGCGCCTGCTGCACGGCGGCAGCGGAGTTTATTAAATCCCCGGGAACTTCCGCTGTCAAAGTAGCGGTTGAATTAACTATTTCCGCTTCTACCTCGGTAGTAATTACTTCCGGGTATTTCTGGAAAATAAACCAGTTAAACTCTTGAACGCTTAAGCCGCTTGCTTTCTGCAGGTTCTGCAGCGTATTTTTCAATACCGGATCATCAATTTTCTCAAGTATACGCACTACTTTTGTTCTTTCGCCGGCAAGGATAGCTGCTTCTAGGCTACGCGCTAACTCTGAGCTATCGTAATTTGAATATATAAAATACGCTAACGCCGAAACATAATTGGCGAATAATCTTTTCATGACCACCGTTTCACTGCTGTCGGTGGCGATATTCAACTTAAGCCAGCGGGGCTTTCTTGACCATTGCATATACCATTGCACGGGGACTTCGGATGTTATCCCGGTGGCGTCTGTAATAATAGCCTGCACCGGTTCAGCCAGAAACAACTCCATAAAATTCCTGCCTTTACCCGATCGTTCTATCTGCCAAGCGTTATACCGGGAGACTAGATAATCCCGGGCAGGGATAAATAATTTCCAGCTCAAAATACCTTTTATAATAATCTTCAGGCTGGTCATTCCGGATTTAATACCTGCTTTTGCTACCCCTAAAGCCCCCCTTGCCTGCGCCGCTTCAGCTGTGCGGGAATCTCCCCCTGGCGCTTTTTCTCTGCTGACCATGGCATAATAAAGATTACCCTGGCCCGCCTGTTCCACCATGTCATGTATATACGGATACATTAAAACTTCTCCGTTACCCATGGCCTGGGCAGCGCTACGGCCCCACCCTAAGGTAGCTGCTAAATAAAGCTCCCGGGTAGGTACATCCATCAGATGGTCGCGCGCTTCCTGTTTTGCCACATCCGCCGGCATGAAACTAATATCCTCAATTCCAACAGCGAGTTGGCCATTATAAACCTTAAGTTCTGCATGTTGTTTAGCCACCGGATTGCCATTATCCAGTACTTCAACAATCTGATAACCCCCATTCATCAACCATGGGCCCAAGGTCCAGAAGACATTGGTCGCCGGCATAAACCCGTGCATAAGACGCATACCGATACAGTCATGAAAGATATCCCCAAGCTTCATCTCGCGGGGCACCCTTCTTAACAGGCGTTTCTCTACTCCCTGCCCTTTAACATAAATAATCCCGGTAAGCAGGGATTCTACCAAATGGATACGGTTGTGTAATGACTCGATAAAAACTGTTTGGTCTGCCTCAAATGCCTGGCGCTTAAGATCATGGGCAGTCTTTACCTGCCAAAGGGCTTCGCTCTGCCGGCCAAGTTCCAGCGCCGCCCGGCGCAAAGCGGCTAATTTATGATTCAGCGCATCCCTAGGGCTCTTCGCCGCAAATCCGGTGCCGCTTGTTTTAGCCAACAGATCCATCGCCTCAGTTATACAGGCTAAAATCTCCGTAACTTCTATCGCTTCCGGCTCTTGACCAGCATAACCAACCGCTAGGCTTTCGATCCTGCTTAACTGCTCACGCAGCTGGGTTAAAACCTCCTCCAATCCGCTTCCCGTTAAATCTAATTCACTATTCTTGCGGATAGCGGCCTCTAACGCGTCCAGCGTCGAAAATAGATGATCTTGAATAAGCGCGGCTAATCCTTCCCGCCGCTCCTGGATTAACCGGGTGAGATTAGCCACTGTGCCGGCATATTTTTTATCCTGCGCGACCCCCTCTCCTGCCAGTAAACGCTGCAACTCCGCTTGTTCCCCTTCCAACACCAGCGGCATCGTTTCGCCTATTGCCTGCGCTATTTCGTCGCTGTAAATTCTTAAAAGAGCGGGATCAGCCAACAGTTCTTCTACGGTAAAATCTGTAGCCCTGTAAATAGCCTCCCCTAATTTCTTCCTGGCAGCTTCACTAAACGGCGCATCAACGGCAAAAGCTTCCCTCATCTTCTGCTCGATAGACCCCGGGTTATTAAGCGACAAAAAGGAAGCGAATTTTTCTTCGCTTATCCCGAACCTGCGTTTCAACAGCTCCAAATAAGGACGGTAATTCTCATCAACCAGCCATTTGACATTCCGGTGATAAAGAAAATAGGCAAGCAGAACGTAGTTAGCCTCTTGGTTAATATCGCGTTGGGCCACAAAAGTTGCGATATTTTTAATTTCCGGCAGGTGATTACTGTAATAGCTCTGGGATTCGGGGCTTTTTCTGCATATCCGGTTATATAACCGGTCAAACTTGTCGGAACTTTGTTCCTCCAGGATAATCCGCAGGGTTAACAGCATGTAAAAACCCAGGCTGTCATCGGCGACGAATTCAGACAGATTACGGCTCATCTCGTATACGCGCTCAACCCTTAAGACGGCCTCTTCCATTTGCCTGAGGCTATGCCGCATCGCCACAATTGCCCGGGTAGCAAAATAAGCAAATGCCGGATCATCCATGCATGAGAGGCGGTCTAAACGACGTATAATCTCCGGAGAAATATCTGTATTGCCAATCGCCAAAGCAATGCCCTTGTGGCGCACACCATAGCGCTCTAGATTTCTTTCATACCCTGCAATTTCAGCAGCCGTAACAACCTTTTCTAACCGGGACCTGTCAAACCGGATCCGGGACTCAGCAACAACCTCTCTGATCTGCTGAACGGTTATTCCATCTTTAACGGTCCTATCGGCTAAGTTGTTTGAAGCAGGATTATCTACCGGTTTTTCCCCGGCAACACCGGGATCGGGTCTCAATTGCCCTGCAGAATGGGTAACTATTCTAACCTCGCTATCGCTGCCTGAAACCGCCAGAGTAAGCATCGACGGATCAGCCGTTGCACTTCCTCCGCTAACCGCTGGC
>JBFZAU010000060.1:0-28327 GCA_041308825.1 Candidatus Omnitrophota bacterium | reverse complement strand
TATTAATCATTGCCGATGAGGAGAATTTTTGCTCGCTGGTTAAAAAAATTATTGAATTGCCTACTGAGTTTGAAGTATCAATAGCTACAAACGGCGAGGATGGGATTAAGCTGGCTAAAGAGCTGAAACCGGATTTGATCCTGCTGGACATAATCATGCCGGATATGGACGGGACAGATGTTATCGCCTGCATTAAGAACGATAAAGTCCTAAGCGGTATTCCGGTAGTAATTTTGACGGCGCTAGCCAAAGGAGATGAGTCTATCCCGCAGGCAGCTTTTGCCGGAGGGTATGCGCTTTTGTCCAAGACAACCACGATCACCGAGCTTATCGCCTGTATTAAAACGAATATCAGGTGATACCCGTGAAAAAACTCCCAGAAGGGTTAAGTAACCCTTAAGTGCCAAGGGGCGATAAATGGGCCAGACCGCAAGAAGTAACTGCAAAAATATAAAGAAAGCTAAAAGAAAACCCGCGAGTTTTTTGCAGGCTATCGAACGCCGGCATTTCATCCGCCATCCGTTATCTTTGCCCTTGGTTTATAAAGTGCTAAAGCCGCTAAAGGGGCAGGGGCAAGAAAATATCCCGGCTGAAACGATTAATATCAGTATGGGGGGATTGTTATTTCCCTCAAAACATCCGGTTAAGCTTAATGCGATGATTGAAATCCAGATGCCTTTTGAGAATAAAATCTTTAAGTTAAAAGCCAAGGTTGTCCGCTGCGTCAATAATCCGGAGACAAAACTTTATGATCTCGGGGTAAGTTTTTGCCGGATGCATGAAGCCTTTAAGGCAAAAATGATCGAACAGATTTATCTTATCTCAGAGTATCGTGATTTGCTTAGTTTGCAATTAGGTAAGGTGGTTTCCATGGAAGAAGCCTCCCGCAAATGGATAAAGCGGTATTCGGAGAGGTTTAAAAGGCTGTATTGGTAGAAAAGGGACTAGACTGAAAGGAGCGGTTTTATGATTAGGGTATATTTACTATTATTCATTATTTTAGTTTTTTCAGCAGTTGCACATGCGGACGGATTCCATGTTTCTGATTACCAGCAGCATTTATACGAACCAAGCCAAAAAGCAATAATAGGCTGGGATGGAAAAGTAGAAACCATGATTCTTTCCTCTGCTGTTAAGTCTGATGATATTGCTAATTTTGCTTGGATTATTCCAATTCGATCTTCCGTAAAACCGGAAGTAACCGCTGGGGATATTTCAATATTCGAAGATCTTGTCAGGTATTTTGAGAAGGAATATAAGAAGTATGTTGATGATGATAGAATGCGATCACTTGGGATCGAAGGGGTAAGTGTAGTTGAAACAAAAAAAATCGATGTTTACGATATAACTATATTAAAGGCAACAAAATTAAATGATTTGTTAGATTGGCTTAATCAGAATGAATATCAAGTTCCTAATGAAGCGAGGCCGATTTTAGATAAGTATATTACCGAAGGAAACTGCTATTTTATTGTCAATAAGATTAATCTAAAGAATAAATTTAAAAATGAAATCAACCTTGTCAATAAGATCGGCGCAAAAAAAGCAGCTCAAAAAACTTACTTAGATGGGCTATCTTTTAATGAAATAATTTCTTATATTCCAGACTATCTTCCTAGTATTGAGGAGTTAGCTGATTGTTTCTACGATCCGTTCTATTATAGTAAAGAATTGAGAGAGGGAGAGTATAAACAAATTAAATTTCTGAATCAAGAATTTATGGATAAATTAAAATACCAGAATAGAGCTTTTATAAATAATGCAAGCATGGATGATCCGGAGCAAATATCAAGTCATTGGTGGCATCTTATAGCAGCTTCATTTGAATCAGAATTGCCAGCCCGTTTTGTAATATATCTTAGTGATAAATCCCCAGGTTTATACTGTGGTAATAATAATTTGATATATTCTAATCCGGCAATTATAAAAAGTGCCGTTAATCTGGGTAATTGTTCATTTTTCAAACGAGAGAAAAAGAGGTTGATTAAAGAAAAAATATTAGATTTTTACATTTCTTACGGAAAATCGAAAAAGCAAATAAAAGAGGCTTTTAATAAATTATTGGTTCCAGAGGGAACTGATTTTAAAAAATTATCCGAACTTAAAAAATGTATTCTTGATTTGAGAAAAGGCGTGGGGACTCCTTTGAAAATTGAATTTACTCCACCGGATCCGTATTATCCATTATTGGTTTCAAGTCTTAACAAAGGAGAAACTATAATTGAAATTTATGTAATTGGTGCTAATCCTGTTTATGATAAAAATAAAATATTATCAGGTAGTAGTAAAAAAATAAATGTAGAATTAAGCGATAAACTAAAAAAACACATTGCGCATTCTAAGATGCAATATGTAACGCGGCTACGGTATAATGGTAATTTAAAAGGATTAATTAATGATGCGTCGTTTGAAGTAAACATGGCTGCAGAAAGTTTGAAAAATAGCAGTGATAATAAATAGGGACAGGTTATTAGATAGCTTTATGGAGCCAAAAATGTGCCTAATTTTTGCCAATTTTGACTAGCTACTTGAAATTTTCCTTCCGTGTTTAATTATTCGGAACTCCTTTTGTTCGTAGTAATCTATCCATTGGTTTACATCAAAAAGCGAAGTCTTTTAGTTTAAAATATTTTTTAAGGGGTCTTGAAAATTCAGGATTTATGTGGCATACTTCATTTGCAATCAAGAGAGGTACCCAACAAGGAGGCTAGGAACGATAGCGGAAGCTATTAGGCCTATCACCTACAAGATTCCCCGGCAGAACTCGCCCGGGGTTTTTTGTTAAATGAGCGGACGACTTACGGAAGCGTCAGCTGACGTAAGTCGTAACTCCGCCGTAGGCGGAGTGTCCGCGAATTTATACACGCAGCTGCAAGCAGATTCTAGAGAATCTGCGCAGCGGGTTGCTGCGGGTACAGGCTTTCGAGTGCCCAGGTGCGGGACTAACCGCAACATCCAGGCTTAGGTCAGTGTAATCAACCACTGCCTCCTAAACCCATAGAAGGTATCTCCTTTTTATAGTATAATACCCCTCATGCACTCCACCTCCATCCAGTACTTAAAAGGCATCGGCCCTAAGCGGGCAAAAACTTTTACCGCTAGAGGCGTAAATACCATTGAGGAGCTGCTTTATTATTTTCCGCGCCGGTATGAGGACCGCACGAATTTTGCCAAAATCTCTCAGCTAAAAGAAGGACAAGTCTATACTATTAAAGCCCAGGTTTTATTGGGGGCGCAGCGTAACTCCTGGCGCCGGCGACGTTTCAGCATTACCGAAGCGCAGGTGACTGACAATACCGGCAAGATAAACTGTGTTTGGTTTAATCAACCGTATCTGGGTGAATATTTAGTGCCGGGGGCTTTTTTAATCCTTTACGGAAAAATTGAGTTTTATAACGGCAAATTACAGCTGACTAATCCGGAATATGAGATTTTGGATGATGATAAGGATGATGATTCTTTAAATGTCGGCAGGATCGTGCCGGTTTATACCTTGCCTAGCGGTTTTAGCCAGCGCAGTTTGCGCCGTTTAATCAAAAACGCTATGGATGAATTTTTGCCTAAGATCAATGACCCGCTGCCCTTTGATTTACGCAGCCGCCATAATTTACTTAACCTGGCGCAGAGTTTATTAAACATACATTTCCCGCAAGATTTAGAGCTGCAAAAACAGGCGCATACCCGGATAAGTTTTGAGGAATTTTTACTCTTTCAATTACCTTTAGTTTTAAGGAAGCTTAACCGCAAGGAAAAAAGCGGGATTAAGCATGATCCGGCCGCTAAATTAGTGCAAAATTTTATTTCCGGGCTACCTTTTGAGTTAACCGCTGCCCAGCAAAAAGTCTGGCACGAGATCCAGGCGGATATGACCAGTGCTCAGGCAATGCAGAGGCTCTTGCAGGGGGATGTGGGTTCTGGTAAAACCGTGGTGGCTACTTTAGCTTGCCTTTTGGCAATTCAAAGCGGCCATCAGGCGGCGTTTATGGCTCCGACCGAAATACTTGCCCGGCAGCACTATGAAAAAATAGCCCTGCAATTAGAGCGGTTAACCTTTGCTGGCAGGAAACTGCGCTTAGGTTTATTAACCGGCCAGGATAAGGAAAAAGAAAAAATCTACCGCCAGATTAAAGAAGGCAAAATTGATTTGGTTATCGGTACGCATGCACTCCTGCAGGAGGAGGTAATCTTTAAAGATTTAAGTTTTATCGTCATTGATGAGCAGCATAAATTCGGGGTGGGGCAGCGGGCGCTTTTACCGAAAAAAGGCAATAATCCGGATGTGCTGATTATGACCGCTACCCCGATCCCGCGCACCCTGGCGATCACCCTTTACGGTGACCTGGATATCTCGGTGATTAATGAATTGCCCAAGGGGAGGATTCCGATTAAGACATTACATTTTAGCCAGGAGAATAAAGCCAAAGCCTACACGATTCTGCGCGAGGAGCTTAATTACGGCAGGCAGGGATATATTATTTATCCGGTGATCGAGGAATCCTACGCCTTGGATATTGCCGGCGCCAAGAAGATGTTTACGGAACTAAAAAGCACAGAGTTTAAAGAATTCAAGCTGGGCTTAATCCACGGTAAGCTTAAGCCTCAGGAGCAAAGCGAGGTAATGCTTAAATTCAAGAATAAACAGCTGGATCTTTTAGTAGCGACCACGATTTTAGAAGTAGGTATTGACATTCCCAGCGCTACTTGTATGATTATTGCTTCCGCGGAGCGTTTTGGCTTAAGCCAACTGCATCAGCTGCGCGGTAGGATCGGCAGAGGTAAACTGCAGTCATTCTGCGTTTTGGTTTCAGATGGCCAGACCGAGGATGCCAAGGCGCGCCTTGCCGCGATGGTGGAAAGCAGCGATGGATTCCACATCGCTGAAGAGGACTTAAGGATTAGAGGGCCAGGTGAGTTTTTCGGGATCCGCCAGCATGGATTAGCGGAATTAAAGATCGCCAATCCTTTAACCCAAATGCAGCTCTTAAAAGCTGCCCGGGAAGAGGCAATTAGCATTCTTAAACAGGATGTTAAATTGGCGCAGCGGCCGCACCAATTATTAAAGGCCAAGCTGCTGCAGAGATTCCCGGAGTATGAAAAATTAATGTTGGTGGGGTAATTTATGAGAATAACAACAGGAAAATACCGCAACCGCAAGCTGCATATGCCCAGGGGAATCCGCCCCACGCAGGATAAGGTGCGTAAGGCGGTTTTTGATATCCTGGGGGATATCGAGGGTTTGACATTTTTGGAGCTTTTCGCCGGTAGCGGTGCTGTGGGCTTTGAGGCGCTTTCCCGGGGGGCAGCGGGATTGACCCTGGTTGAGTGTAACCGGGATGCCGTGCTGGCGATTAAGCGCAATATTGACCTGCTTAAGCCTGATAACTGTATCTTATTCCACTTGGAAGCGGAGAAGGCGGTTAAGCTTTTGGGCCTGAACCGGAAAAGTTTCAATATTATATTTATTGACCCGCCATATTATAAGCCGCCCCGCTTGCCAAAGCTGGAAGGGGTAGATGGAGCGGCTCCTGCGGTGAGTAACGTCGAGCCGTGGGGAAAAAAAATCTTGCAAACCCTGGAGGCTTATGATATATTAGCGCCTTATGGTTTGGTGGTAGTGCAGCATTCTAAGCTGGAGCCGCTGCCAAAGGAGACCGTGAATTTGGGTTTAGTTAAAGAAGCTAAGTACGGTGATACTTGGCTTTCCATTTTTAGGAAGAAAGAGTAGCTTCGTCGCGAACCGGAAATTAAAGATCGCGACGCAATTAGCGGGACAAATCTGAGGGCTAATTAAGCACCCCCGAAAGCGGGTGTAAATTACGGGACAGATCTAGGGGTAATTTATGTGTCAAGTAGCAATATATCCAGGGACATTTGATCCGGTAACTAACGGCCATATTGATTTAATCAGCCGGGCGCATGAGATTTTCACGGATGTCATCGTGGCAGTCGCGCATAATCCGCATAAAAAGCCGCTGTTTAGCTTTGAAGAAAGAATGGCGATGCTTAAGAAGGCGGTGGCAGATATGGACGGGGTGACGGTTACCCATTTTGACGGACTGGTTGTGGATTTCGCTCATAAAATGAAGGCTAAGGTATTGATCCGCGGATTGCGGATGCTTTCCGATTTTGAATATGAATTCCAGATGGCCCTGACGAACCGCAAGCTTTCTAGCGATATTGAGACCATCTTTTTGATGCCGCATGAATCCTACAGCTATCTTTCCGCCAAGTTGATTAAGGAAGCGGCGGCCTTGGGGGCGGATTTATCCAGTTTTGTCCCGGAGTACGTCGAGCAGGCCCTGCGGAAGAAATTACGCGCCAAAAAATAAACCCTGCGGATTTTAGTAAAAGGTGTCAAAGTGAAAATAGCCATTAATCAGGTCCCGGCAGAGGGCCTGTATTTAGAAGAAGAGATTAAGTCTGCGCAGTTGGATTTAGATACCGACCTGATCAAGTTCGGCCCGGTATTAGAGGTGAGGGGAAAGGTGACCAGGATCACCAATGCCCTTACCGTTGAGCTGAATATCAAGGGTAGCCTGGGAGCGGATTGTTCCCGTTGCCTTAACCGCTACGATTGGAAGCTAGATAAAAACGTGCGGTTCACTTATCCTTTAGAAAGCAGCGATAATTTTATTGATTTGGATCCGCAGATCAGGGAAGAGATAATTTTAGATTACCCGATCAAACCTTTATGCCGCCCGGATTGCCAGGGGCTTTGCGTAAAATGCGGCAAAAACAAAAACGAAGGAGGATGTAACTGTGGCTCTACCTAAACGTAAACATTCAGCGCAGCGCGGCCGTAAACGCCGGACACATTGGAAGATTAAGGCTACCAGCCTTATCCCCTGCCCGCAATGCAAACAGCTTAAGGTACCGCATAGGGTTTGTGTGGTTTGCGGCTATTACGATGGCCGTGCGGTCGTCGAAATTAAAGTTAAAGAAAAGAAGAAAAAGTCCCGTTAGGCTTTAGTCGATAGAAAGGGTATTGATGAAAATAGTCGTTGATGCCATGGGCGGAGATTTCGCCCCCCAAGTAGTAATTGACGGTAGTTTAGCCGCGGTCAAGGAGTACGATATCGAGGTCATCCTGGTCGGGGATGAGCCGCGGATCCGGGAGCTTTTAAAAAAAGCCAAATATACCGGAGACCGGATCAGTATCGTGCATACTACGGAAACCATCGAGATGTGCGAGCCGGCAGCCAACAGTGTGCGGCGTAAACGTAATTCCTCGATTGTCATCGGGTTGAACCTGGTTAAAGAAGGTAAGGCCGAGGCATTTTTTTCCGCCGGCAATACCGGGGCAGTGGTTTGCGCGGCGACCTTGGAATTGCGGCTTTTGCCCGGGATCGAGCGCCCGGGGATTGGCCTGGTTACTCCGACCTTAAAGGGTAACTCCCTGATTATCGATGTCGGGGCAAACATTGACCCTAAACCCACCCAATTACTGCAATATGGGATTATGGCGGATGCTTATTGCAAGAGTATCTTGAATAAACCTAATCCTACGGTGGGCTTGTTGAATATCGGCGAGGAAGAGAAAAAGGGCACGGATTTTATTCGCGAGGCCTATGAGCTTTTGGAAAAGAGTAAAGTAAATTTTACCGGTAATATCGAAGGCAAGGACCTGTTTACCGGCAAGTGCGATATTATTGTTTGCGATGGTTTTGTGGGCAATGTAGCATTAAAAGTTTCGGAGAGCGCCGCTGAGGCGATGCAGAAATTCCTGAAACGCCATCTTTTAAGTAATATCTGGGGTAAGCTTGGTTTGATCTTTATGATGCCCAGCCTTAAGCGTTTTAAAAAAGAAATCGATTACGCGGAATACGGCGGGGCGCTTTTGTTGGGAGTCAACGGGGTCGTGATTATCGGCCATGGCCGTTCCAACGCCCGGGCAATCAAA
This sequence comes from Candidatus Omnitrophota bacterium, assembly GCA_041308825.1. Lineage (GTDB taxonomy): Bacteria > Omnitrophota > Gorgyraeia > Gygaellales > Profunditerraquicolaceae > UBA6249. The sequence continues at coordinate 20,427 of JBFZAU010000060.1, read as the reverse complement.
AATGCCATTCGGGTAGCCAAAGAAGAGATCGAACGCCAAGTCAATGCCAAAATTCTGGAAGCAATCAAATAATCCCATAGAAAGGCTAAAGTGAAAAAAGTAGGTTTTCTCGGGGTAGGCGAGTACCTGCCGGAAAAGATTCTCACTAATCAGCAGCTGGAAAAGATGGTTGATACCTCGGATGAGTGGATTACCACGCGTACCGGTATCAAAGAGAGGCATTTAGCGGCGTCAGGTGAGGCAGTTTCGGATTTAGCTTTTAAGGCGGCGCAGAAGGCGCTGGCGAATGCTAATTTTAAACCCGAAGAGCTGGAATTAATTATCGTGGCGACGATTACCGGGGATATGCCTACCCCTTCAACCGCGGCGATCCTGCAGAATATGTTGGGGGCGCCCAGGGCAGCCTGCTTTGATCTTTCCGCGGCCTGCGCAGGATTTGTTTACGGTATCTCGGTAGCCCAGCAGTTTATCGCCAGCGGTACTTATAAGAATGCTTTGGTTATTGGCGCGGAAGTCTTATCCTCAATTACCGATTGGCAGGACCGCAATACCTGTGTTTTGTTCGGTGACGGAGCAGGTGCAGCAGTTTTGGCGGAAGTCAAGCACGGCGGAATTATTTCGACCTATTTAGGCTGCGATGGTTCTAAGGTCGATATCTTGAATGTCCCCGGAGGCGGTTCCAGAAATCCGGCTACGCATGCTACGGTAGATGCCCATCAGCATTTTCTAAAAATGTCCGGCAACGAATTATTCAAGATCGCGGTGAATACGATGACCATGGCCGCCCAAACGGTCTTAAAGCAGGCGCAGATGACCTTTGCCGATGTCGATTTGATTATTCCCCATCAAGCTAATTCACGGATTATTATGGCGGTGGCTAAGAAATTAGGGATCCCGGAGGAGAAGGTTTATCTTAATATCGAAAGATGCGGGAATATGTCTAGCGCTTCTACGGTTACCGCCCTGGTTGAAGCGGTGGCTGAAGGCAAGGTTAAGCGGGGGGATATCATTCTTCTGGACGCATTCGGGGCAGGCCTGGTTTGGGGCGCTTGTATTATTAAATGGTAGGTTATCTTTTTGCCGGCCAGGGCAGCCAGTATGTGGGGATGGGTAAGGATCTCTACGATACTTTCCCGGCAGCCAAGGCGGTTTTTGATCAGGCGGATGAAGTTTTAGGGTTTTCGATCAGCCAGCTTTGTTTTAACGGGCCGCTGGAGGAGTTGACTAAGACCAATAATTGCCAACCGGCAATCGTAACGATGTCAATTGCCTGTTGGCAGGCCTACTTAAGCCGCCATCCGGAAGTTGATGGGTATATGGCAGGTTTAAGTTTAGGGGAGTATTCGGCTTTAGTGGCCAGCGGAGCGCTTAAGTTTGCCGACGCGGTTTATCTGGTCCGCCGCCGTGGTGAGTTTATGGAGGAGGAGGCGGCTAAGCGGCCAGGTAAGATGCTTTCGGTGATTGGCCTGGATTTAGCGGCGACTCGGGAGGTTTGCGTCAAGACCGGGGCAGAGGTGGCTAATATCAATTGTCCCGGGCAGATTGTTGTTTCGGGGTCCACGATCGCCATTGAGCAAGCGCAGGTTTTAGCCAAAGAAAAAGGGGCTAAAATGGCGGTGCCTTTAGAGGTTAGCGGGGCGTTCCATTCTTCTTTTATGCAGGGGGCCTGCGCAAAGTTAGAGCAGGAGTTGGGAAAGATAAAAATTAACCCCCCAAAGTGGCCGGTGGTTTGCAATGTTACGGGTAAACCGGCTCTAGACGCTGCCGAGATTAAACAAAATCTGATTCGGCAGGTTTCTTCCAGCGTGCTCTGGGAGGATTCAATGAAATTAATCCTCTCCCAAGGGGTAAACAGCTTTATTGAATTTGGCCCGGGTAAAGTATTGAAAGGGTTAATGCGCAGGATTGAGAGTAGCGCCCAGGTAATAAATATCGAGAAGAGTGCGGATATCGTTTAAAAATATTTTAGGGGGGTAAGCCTAATGAGATTACAAGATAAAGTGGCTCTAATTACCGGTGGTGCAAGAGGTATCGGCCAAGCAATTGCCATGACCTTTGCCCGGGAGGGTGCGGATATCGTGGTGGCGGATGTTAACCTGGAAATTGCCCAAAAAACCGCCGCAGATATCGAAGGTTTAGGCCGCCGTGCCATGGCTTTAGCGATGGATGTGACTAATTATGAGGCAGTCGAAGACGGGGTAAACAAAATTCTTGACAAAATGGGAAAGGTTGATATATTAGTTAACAACGCAGGGATTACTAAGGACAATCTTTTGCTAAGAATGTCCCAGACCGACTGGGATGCGGTGATTAATGTCAATTTGAAAGGGACATTTAACTGCATTAAAGCGGTCTCCCGGCCGATGGTTAAGCAAAGAAGCGGCAGGATTATCAGTATCGCTTCGATCATCGGTTTGATGGGTAATCCCGGCCAGGCCAATTACGCGGCCTCTAAAGCCGGAATCATTGCTCTTACAAAAACCGTGGCTAAGGAATTAGCCAGTCGTAATATTAATGCCAATGCGGTAGCCCCGGGGTTTATTCAGACCGAGATGACCGCTAAGCTGCCTGAAGAGATTAAGAAGAAGATGCAGGAGGCTATCCCGCTTGGAACATTAGGTACTCCTGAAGATGTGGCTAATCTGTGCTTATTCTTAGCTTCTCAGGAATCAAGGTATATCACCGGACAGGTTATTACCGTTGACGGTGGTATGGTAATGGCGTAGTTTTTATAAAAAAGCCCCTGTGTAAAGGGCTCATTTAATCCCGGTAGCTTAGAATTAACGGGATAAATTCCCCGCTACAAATCATTGGCGGGTCATTTAATCCCGGTAGCTTAGGATTAACGGGATAAATTCGGGCATTGATTTACTCACACTCTCGTGTTCGTAAATCAAGCCCTCATTTAAGGAGGAGAAAATGGCATCACAAGAGAAAGTAAAATCAATCATAGCTGAACAGTTAGGCGTAAAACCCGAAGAGGTCACTCCGGAAGCATCCTTTGTCGATGATTTAGGGGCGGATTCCTTAGATACCGTAGAATTAGTTATGGCTTTAGAGGAAGAGTTCGGTATCGAAATTCCCGATGAGGATGCGGAAAAGATTGCCACCGTCGGCGATGCCATCAAGTATATTGATGAAAAAAGCGCCAAATAAGTTATAACCAGCCGTAAAAACCAATTTACCCCGCAGTTTCAACCATCGCGGGGTAAATTTATATTAATCTAACTATGAAAAAACGAGTAGTGATTACAGGTTTAGGGGTGATCAGCCCGGTAGGCAACGATGTTCCCAGCTTTTGGCGTTCTTTAGTTGAAGGCCATGGCGGGGTAGGCCCGATTACGGCTTTTGATTCTAAAGGTTTTGATTCCAAGGTTGCCGCGGAAGTGAAGAACTTCGATCCTACCCACTATGGCATTTCGCTTAAAGATATAAAACGTACGGCAAGATTCGTCCAGTATGCCGTGGCCGCTGCTAAGCAAGCCATGGAATTAAGCGGGCTTGATTTAAAGAAAGAGGACCTTAACCGGATCGGGGTGATTATCGGTTCCGGGATCGGTTGTTTGCATACCATTGAAGAAGAACATAAAGTTTTGTTAAGCCGGGGCGCCTCCCGGATGTCACCTTTTTTAATTCCGATGTTAATCGTTAACGAAGCCGCGGGAATGGTGGCGATTATTTACGGGCTTAAAGGCCCCAATACTTGTATTGCTACTGCCTGTGCTTCAGGGTCGCATTCCATCGGTGATGCTTACCGGACCATTCTTTGCGGAGATGCGGATGTGATGCTCACCGGTGGCACCGAGGCTTGTATTGTCCCTACCGCGGTGGGTGGTTTCTGCGCCCTGCGAGCGCTTTCTACCCGCAATGACGACCCGCAAAAAGCCTCCCGTCCTTTTGACCGTGACCGGAATGGTTTTGTGATGGGGGAAGGCTGCGGCCTGGTCGTGTTGGAAACCTTAGAACACGCTAAGGCCAGAAATGCCAATATTATCGCCGAAATCGTCGGCTACGGGGCGACCTGCGATGCTTACCATATTACTGCCCCTGATCCGGATGGAGCGGGTGCCGCGGCGGCAATGACCAGGGCGCTTAGCGATGCCGGGATGAACCCGCAAGAGATTACCTATATTAACGCCCACGGGACCTCGACCAAGCTTAATGATAAAATCGAAACATTATCGATGAAAAAGGCATTTGGCGCACAGAGTAAGAAGGTGATGGTTTCTTCGACTAAATCCGTAACCGGGCATCTTTTAGGGGCGGCCGGCGGCGTGGAATTTGCGGCTTGTTGTTTAGCGATTAAAGAAGGGGTTGTTCCTCCTACCATTAATTATGAGCATCCTGATCCGGAGTGTGATTTGGATTATGTTCCTAACACCGCACGTAAGGTTGAAGTTAATGCCTGCATGTCCAATTCTCTAGGGTTTGGCGGACACAACGCCTCTCTGATCGTCAAGAAATTTAAAGGTTAAATTTAATATAAGTCACACACACAACAGCAGAAAAAAACCTTCGGCGGAGATTCTTTTTTAAAATGGGTTATACGCTAGCGGAAAAAATTTTAATGCATCATTCCGGCTTAAAAACGATTAAGCCGGGGGAGTTTATTGAGGCCAAGGTGGATGTGGCTTTGGCCAATGATATTACTGCGCCGCTGGCCATCGCCGAATTTAAAAAATCGGGGTTTACCCGGGTTTTTAACAAAAATAAAATTGTTTTAGTACCGGATCATTTCGCCCCGGCTAAAGATTTAAAAAGCGCCAACCAATGCAAGATCCTGGCGGAATTCGCCAAAGAGCAAAAGATCAAAAACTATTTTGAAGTAGGGCAGATGGGGATTGAACACGCGCTATTGCCTGAAGCGGGAATTGTCATGCCCGGAGATTTAATCGTCGGGGCGGATTCGCACACCTGTACTTACGGGGCGCTGGGGGCTTATGCCACCGGAATGGGGTCTACGGATTTGGCCCGCGCCTATATTGACGGCAAGTGTTGGTTGAAGGTACCGCCGACAGTAAAGTTTATATTTAAAGGTAAGTTGAATAAATGGGTGGGCGGCAAGGATCTGATACTTTATACCATCGGTCAAATCGGGGTGGACGGGGCCTTATATAAGGTAATGGAATTTAGCGGCCCGGTGATTAAAGGCTTGAGTATGGATGATCGGTTTTCGATCTGCAATATGGCGATCGAAGCGGGGGCCAGGACCGGGTTAATTGAGCCGGATGAAAAAACTAAAAAATATGTTGCCGGATTTAAGCGCAAACCGAAATTTTATTATTCCGACCCGGACGCTCAATATGAAAAGATATACGAATGGGATGTTACCGGCTTAGAGCCGCTCGTGGCTTGCCCGCATCTGCCTAGCAATGTCAAGCCGGTCAGCGCGTTAAAAGATATCAAGATTAACCAGGCCGTAATCGGTTCCTGTACGAACGGCAGGATTAGCGACCTGCGGATTGCCGCCTCGATACTGAAAGGGAAAAAGGCGGCTAAAGGGGTAAAATTGATTATTTTTCCGGCGACGCAGAAAATTTACCTGCAGGCGGTTAAGGAGGGGCTGGCTGAGATTTTTGTGAAAGCCGGCGGCGTATTCTCAACCCCTACCTGCGGGCCATGCCTGGGCGGGCATATGGGGATTTTAACCGATGGCGAAGTAGCCATCGCTACGACCAACCGTAACTTTATTGGGCGGATGGGCAGCCCTAAATCTTTTGTTTACCTGTCTAATCCGGCGGTGGCTGCCGCCAGCGCGATTACCGGTAAGATTACGCACCCGGCGAGGATCAAATGATCATTAAAGGCAAAGTGCATAAATTCGGGGATGATGTTAATACCGACGATATCATTGCGGCTAAATACCTGGTTTCAACCGACGCGCAGGAGCTGGGTAAACATTGTATGGAAACGATTAATCCGGAGTTTAGCCAAAGAGTCAGCCCGGGGGATATCATTGTCGCGGGGAGGAATTTCGGCTGCGGCTCAAGCCGGGAACATGCGCCTTTAGCGATTAAAGGGTGCGGGGTGTGTGCGGTAATCGCCAAAAGTTTTGCCGCCATTTTTTTTAGGAATGCGATCAATATCGGTTTGCCGTTTTTAGAATCAGCTGAGGTGGATAAGATCAATGACGGCGACCTGATCGAGATTGACTTGGGCAGCGGCATCATCAGGAATTTAACGCAAGGCAAAACCTTTCATACGACGGCATTTCCGGAATTCTTACAGCAGATTGTGGTAAGCGGCGGGCTGATAAGTTACATTAAGAAACAAAAGGGAAAAGCTTAAAAGGAGCTTAATTATGCATAAGATAGCGGTAATTCCCGGAGACGGCACCGGCCCGGAAGTAGTTAACGAAGGTTTAAAAGTATTAGCCGCCGCCGGAAAGAAATTCGGTTTTCAATATGAAACTAAAACCTTTGATTTCAGCGGTAAAAGGTATTTAGCCACCGGTAAGCTGGTGGATGAGCAGGATATCGCGGAATTGAAAAAATTTAACGCGATTTATCTGGGAGCGGTAGGCGATCCGGATGTAAAACCCGGGATTATCGAAACCGGCGTATTGCTTAAGTTGAGGTTTGCCCTGGATCAGTATATTAACCTTCGCCCGGTCAAACTTTATAACTCCGCATATTGTCCTTTAAAAGATAAAAAACCCGAAGATATCGATTTTGTGGTGGTACGCGAGAATTCCGAGGGCCTCTACAAAGGTATGGGTGAGTTTAAGGATAAGGGGACCAAGGAAGAAGTAGCGATCCAGATTTCATATAATACGCGCAAAGGAGTGGAGCGCTGTATTCGTTATGCCTTTGAGTGCGCGCGCTCGCGCAATAAGAAGAAAAAGCTGACCCTTTGCGGTAAGACCAATGTTTTGACTTATGCCTGGGATCTCTGGCAGCGCACATTTAATGAGGTGGCGCTTGAATATCCGGATATCACCACCGATTACGCGCATGTTGACGCGACGACGATGTGGTTTGTGAAGAACCCGGAATGGTTTGATGTGATTGTGACCGATAATTTATTCGGAGATATTATTACGGATTTAGGGGCGATGATCCAAGGGGGAATGGGGATTGCTGCCGGAGGCAATATTAATCCGCAAGGGGTTTCGATGTTTGAGCCCATCGGCGGAAGCGCTCCGAAATATACCGGCAAGAATGTAATTAATCCGCTGGCGGCGATTTGTGCTGCCGGGATGATGCTGGAAAACCTCAAAGAGGTAAAAGCCGCAGCGGCAATCGAAAAAGCGGTAATCGGGATTGTCAACAAAGAGTTAAAATCACTGGCTGCCGGAAAAATGGGGTACTCAACTACTGAAGTAGGGGATTTGGTAGTTAAAAATTTATAAATATCGGTGGGAAGGATGACCGGTCCACCCGACGCAGATAGGAATTGCGTCGGTGCGGCCTTGTGGCCAGACCCGCTAATATAAATATTTTAACAGGAGAGTTTGGATATGAAAAAATATAATGTCGCAGTAGTGGGAGCCGGGGTAGTGGGGGTTGAGATGCTGCGGGTATTAAAGCAGCGCAATTTTCCCGTCAATAATTTAAAAGTTTTTGCGCGTTCGGCGCGGGATATGGAGGTTGACGGCACTACTTATTCGGTAGAGCCGATTACCGCAGATGGTTTTAACGGAGTAGACATCGCTTTGTTTGCCGGCACCGAGGGTGAAAAAGGTGCGGCGGTTACCTATGCCCCGGAGGCGGTAAAAAGAGGGGCGGTAGTTATCGATAATGGCGCGGATTTCCGCATGGACCCGAAGGTCCCGCTGGTTGTCCCTGAGGTTAACGGCGCGGATGTTAAAAAACATAAAGGAATTATCGCTAACCCTAATTGTTCGACTATCCAGCTGGTCGTAGCGTTAAATCCGCTGCATAAAAAATTCGGGATTAAAAAGATCATTGTTACTACTTTGCAGGCTTCCAGCGGTGCGGGTAAAGGGGCGGTGGAGCAGCTCAAGGAAGAAGTCTGCGCGATTGCCGCGTCAGGTTGCGGAAATGTCCAGGTAAATCTGGCTAATAAATCCATGCCGCAGCAATTAGCTTACAATTGCTTTCCGCATATCGGAAGTTTTGTGGAAGGCGATTACAGCGCAGAAGCGCGTACCGGCTACTCCGCTGTAGCCGGGTATACCAACGAAGAATGGAAGCTGGTTAAAGAAACTCACAAAATTATGCATGCTCCTAAAATTAAAATTTCGGCAACCACTGTGCGCGTTCCGGTGAGGACCGGGCACTCTGAATCGGTCTATATTGAAACCGAAAAACCCGTTACCCCAGATGCGGCCAGGAAAATATTATACAAGGCTCCCGGGGTGATACTGATGGATGATCCCAAAAGTAATTTATACCCGATGCCTAAAGATGTGGAAGGCAGGGATGAGACCTTTATCGGCCGCATCCGCCAGGATGCTTTTAATAAAAAAGGCTTATGGCTTTGGGTAGTCGCGGATAACCTGCGTAAGGGGGCCGCTACCAATGCGGTACAGATCGCGGAAGAATTAATTAAATGATACCGCCGAATGTCCGCCATCGAAACGTCGGCGGATTTCAGCGCCGGACAAAGAATAGGTCGCTTCAACGTAATTTCAGGCTGCAAATAGAGTATGATGGCACGCACTACCATGGCTGGCAGGTGCAAAACAGTAAAACTGCCAATCTGAATTACCGCAACAGCCAAACCATCCAGAATGTTCTCGAGAAACTTCTCAAGCAGCTCCTCCAGGAAGAGATTAAGTTAACCGTTGCCGGCCGGACTGACGCCGGAGTGCATGCTCTGGCCCAGGCAGCTAATTTTAGAAGCCGCACGCAAATGCCGCTTAACCGCCTGCGTTGGGCGCTCAATTGCCTTTTGCCTGAAGATATCAAGGTCACTCTGGTTAAGCATGCCCCGCTGGATTTTAACAGCCGTTTCTGCGCCAAATCTAAACTTTACCGTTATACGATCTTAAACCGTAAATATTCATCACCCTTGCTTGCGCGCCGGGTCTATTTTTTCCACCATCCTTTGGATGTAGGATTAATGCGTAAGGAGGCCAGGGTGCTTTTAGGCCGGCATAATTTTACCTCATTTGCGGCCGCGGAAAAACCGCGCCAGCGTAATCCGGTGCGGACAATAAAAAAGATCAGGATCCTTCGGGATAAGTATCTTTTGCATATCGATATTCAGGCGGATAGTTTTTTATATAATATGGTCAGGAATATCGCCGGCACGCTGCTGGAGATCGGACGCGGCAGGTTTCCTGCCGGGAGTATGGAAAAGATCTTACGCAGCCGCAATCGTAAGCTGGCCGGGCCGGCACTGCCGGCTAAAGGGCTTTGTCTTTTAAAGGTCGAATATTAAATGGCGGGTAAAGGTTATTTTAAAAATACTGATCCTTGGGACCTCTATGCCAAGCTGATTTTATTGAGCTTAGCGGCTTTACAAATCAGCCGCTGGCCGAGCCTGCCGCAGTTCTTAGATATTTATTACCACTTGCAGGTGGCCTGGGGTTTTATTCAGGCCGGCGGCTACAGCGCCTGGGATTTTTGGGAGTACGCCCCGTTTGGCCGGGTGCATCTTTATCCGCCGTTATTCCATTTTCTTTTAGCCGGTTTGATAAAGGCAGGACTTAACCTTGTGTTTTTGGCTAAGTTTTTCGAATCCGTTACTCCGGTCCTGTTTTTATTGGTGCTCTGGAATTTTATTCGCAAGATTTACAGCCGTCAACTCGGTTTTTTTACGGTGATTGCTTTAGGTTCTTCCTTTGCTTTCCATATTTCGCTGGCTAACCACGTCCCGTCTTCTTTAGCCTTAATCCTGGGCTTTCTTTCTTTCGGCGAATTTCTTAAAAAGCGGTATTTACGCGCGGTAATCCTGCTGGTTCTGTGTTTTTATACCCACAATACCGTACCCTGGTTTTTTACACTGAGCTATATTTTTTACGCGATATTAGACCAAGGCAGCCGGTATGGTGCGGTGAAGACGGTGATTTATTCATTACTGTTGGCTTTACCGATACTGATTGTTCAACTTTTAAATCTGCGGTTTATCCATTTAGTAGGCAACAGTATGCTGGAGAAGTTTCATTTACAGATTAAGGTTTTTGATTGCATACTTGCGGGCTTTGGCTTATTTTTGGCCTGCAGATCAATTCGCCAATATAAGTTTTTTATCGGTTTATTTTTAAGCAGCTTTATTTTCTTGCCCTATCCGGCGCGCTTCTTATCCGCGGAAGGGTATATTCCGGCAGTTTTATTTTCGGCCCTCACTCTGCAATTTATTTGGCAGAGATTAACCGCCGCAGGCCAAAGGTTGAAGAAATTATTGGCCCAGGGATTAATTATTTTCATTTTCTTTATTTCTCCTGTTTTGTTCGTGGATAAGTCATCCGGCGCGGATAAAATCCGATATCGGTTTGAGTCTACGGATGCTGTTTTTACCGGTTTATGCCTGGGCAGGGGGGATTCTGTTTGGTATCCCTGGGCGTATCTGCCCGCGGCCGATATCATAAGAGCAAATTCCGACAGCCGGGAGATTGTTTATTCGGATCTGGATGTTGCCGGGCTCATCTTAAGCAGTCTGGCGCAAAGGGCAACTGCTAATGGTTTGCTGCCGGAAACCAAGCCTTTGAGGCAAGCGGATGCATTTGCGCATTCCGATATAATTGTTCTGCCCCAAGATTTAGAGGAAGAATTTATCAGCGGTATCAGTAAAAAATATAATTTGGTGAGAGTCGGTCAAACCGAATATTTCTCGGTATTCAGAAATCCTGCTCCGGTTTTACGGTTAAAGGTAGTTAAGGCAGCCATCGGTTTTCGGGTAATTACCGCGATTATCCTGCTGTTGGCCGGTTTATTCTGGAGCAGTCAACTCATCCGCCTGTTTTTGTCTTTAAGGCATAAATTCCGGGCATAATTCTAAGCCGCATGAAGGGTAAATTTTATTAAAAAATTATTTGACTTTACTTATTAATCTGTTATACTTATCACTTCGTGACCATCCTGGTTTTAGGATGGGCAGAGGGGTTGCAAAATCAGGAAGAAAGTGAGTTTTCAAAGGAATGAAAAGGACCTATACAGCTAAAGCCGAGGATATTAAGAGAAAGTGGTATATTGTTGACGCCAAAGGCCAGATACTTGGCCGCCTGGCGGCGCAAGTTGCCGCGATCCTCAGAGGCAAGCATAAGCCGATATATACTCCGCATCTGGATACCGGAGACGGGGTAATTGTGATTAATGCCAGCCAGATTAAGGTTACCGGCCGCAAGCTTAAGCAAAAGGTTTACCGTAAATATTCCGGTTACCCCGGAGGGTTGAAGGAAACTAAATTAGAGGTACTTTTGGCCAGGAAACCGGCGACGGTTATCCATTTGGCGGTTGAAAGAATGCTGCCGATCAACCCTTTAGGGCGGGATTTGATCAAGAAACTAAAAGTTTATGCCGATGATCAACACGGTTTAACCGGCCTCAAGCCGATTGTTTTGGAGGTTAAGAAGTAAAATGGGTGAATTAACTAAATATATAGCGTTGGGCAGACGTAAAGAGTCTACCGCCAGGGTGCGCATGGAAGCCGGTAATGGCCAGATTGTCATCAATGGCCGGCCGTTCGAGAAGTATTTTTTACGCGAGACCGACCGGATTATTGTTTTACAGCCTTTAGCGCTTACCGAAACGGCGGGTAAATTCAATATTGCCGCGAATCTTACCGGCGGCGGATTGACCGGCCAGGCCGGCGCTTTGCGTTTAGGTATTTCCCGGGCTCTGTTAATTGCGGATGAAAATTTTAAAGAAATCTTCCGTAAAAACGGATATTTAAGCCGTGATTCCAGGATGAAAGAGCGCAAGAAATACGGGCAAAAAGGAGCGCGTAAACGCTTCCAGTGGACGAAGAGGTAGAAAACAGAATGTAGAATACAGAATGTAGAATGTAGCAAAGATTCAACCAAATCCCGCTGGATAAAAGCGGGATTTTTTTTCGACGGAGAGTTTTTTGTCTCCGTCGAGAAAAACCTTGACGGAAATATAAATTTATTCTATGATAAATAAATCTTAATCAGCCCAGTCAGGAGGTTATTATGTTGATTAATGTGGGGATCATCGGGGCAACCGGCCATACCGGAGAGGTATTGATCGAATTGCTGCTTAATCATCCCAATGTCAGAATCTGCCACCTCTATAACAGCGGCAAAAGCACTAGCGGCCCGCAGGTTATTTCGGATCTTTTCCCTAAATTTAAAAAGCGCCTGGATTTAATTTGTAAAAAGCCTGATTTCGCTCAAATTAAAAAAGATTGCGACCTGGTTTTTTTGGCCCTGCCGCATACCGTCTCCATGCAATTCGTTCCTAAGTTGCTGAGTTTAGGGAAAAAGGTGATTGATTTAAGCGCGGATTACCGGTTTAAGAACATTTTAGCTTATGAAAAGTACTATAAAATTAAGCATCAGGATAAAGTGAATCTGAAGCAGGCGGTTTATGGCCTGCCTGAGTTAAACCGGTCAAAGATTAAAACGGCAAAGCTTTTGGCTAATCCGGGCTGTTATCCGACTTGCGCTATCCTGGCGCTGGCTCCGCTGTTGGCGTTGGATTTAGCGCAAACCGATTCAATCATTATCGATGCTAAGAGCGGGGTAAGCGGCGCCGGAAAGAAATTAGAGAAGGAGTACTTATTTTCGGAAATCGACGGTGATTTCCGGGCGTATAAAGTTAATCAGCACCAGCATGCCCCGGAAATCGACCAGCAGCTTTCTAATCTTAGCGGTAAAAAAATTTCGGTGACCTTTGTGCCGCATCTTTTACCGATTGAGCGGGGGATCCTGGAGACGATCTATTTGAAAAGAAATCCCGCAGCGGCGGCCAAAGCCAGAAATTTAGTTGAATTATATAAGAAGTTTTATAAGGGTGAACCTTTTATCCGGATTAAGCCGGATGGCGTTTTCCCCAGGATTAAGGATGTGGCAAAGAGCAACTTTTGCGATATCGGGGTTAAAGAGTTCGGTAACACGATTATCGTTATCGGAGTTGTCGACAATCTCTTAAAAGGCGCATCATCTCAAGCCGTGCAGAATATGAATATTATGTATAAGTTGCCGGAGACGGCCGGGTTATTATGATTATAACTAAAAAAGCCATTTTACCGCAAGGTTTTTTAGCTAACGGGTTAGCTTGCGGGTTAAAAAAATCGGGCAGACTGGATTTGGCTTTAATTTACTCGCATAAAGCTGCGCTGGCTTGCGCTAAATTTACGACCAGCAGTATTATTGCCGCGCCGCTGAAGGTTTGTAAAAAGCATTTGCGGCAAGTCAAGAAATTTCATGCGGTTTTGGTTAACAGCGGCAATGCTAACTGCTTTACGGGCGAAGCCGGCATTAACGATGCTTTGGCCTGTGTTGGGTATCTGGCGGATAAATTAAAGATATCCTTAAACAGCGTTTTGGTAAATTCTACCGGGATCATCGGCAAGCGGTTAGATACGGGTAAAATTAAACTGGGTATTCCGGGTTTAATCGCGGGGTTATCGGTTGCCGGCATCCATCAGGCGAAAAAAGCGATCATGACTACGGATACCTTCGCTAAAGAAGTCAGCGTACAGTTAAAGATCGCGGGTAAGCGGGTGCGGATTTGCGGGATCGCTAAGGGGGCGGGGATGATTGCTCCGAATATGGCGACCATGCTTTGTTTTATCATGACCGATGCTGCGATTACTCAAGGTTCTTTGAATCAGGCGCTTACCGCGGCGGTAGATAAGTCATTTAACTGTATTTCGGTGGATGGCTGCATGAGTACTAATGATACGGTTTTGGTTTTGGCGAATGCGGCGGCGGGTAATAAGCTGATTTCATCCGGGGCCGGTTTGCGGGAGTTCTCGCAAGCCTTAGAAATGATCTGCCTGGAGCTGGCTAAAATGGTCGTGCAGGACGCTGAAGGGGCGACTAAATTTATTCAGATTGATGTCGCTCAGGCTAAGAGTACCGAGGAAGCTAGAAAAATTGCCTTAAGTATCGCTAATTCCGCGCTGTTTAAGACCGCGGTCTTCGGCCGGAATCCTAACTTCGGCCGGGTAGTCGCGGCAGTCGGTGCCAGCGGCCTGGAGATTAAAGAAGGGCAGCTAAAAGTCAAACTCGGTTCCTTAAAAGGAAAACAAGTTAAGCTTACGGTAAGCTTATCCCGGGGTAAAGCCAAGTGTACGGTTTATACCAGCGACCTCACCCCGGAGTATATAAAAATTAACGCCGCGTATAATTAACGGCAATTTTAGAAAGGACACATGGAAGAGGCGATTAGAAAAGCGGATGTTTTGATTGAGGCGTTGCCTTATATCAAGCGTTTTCATAAAAAAGTCATTGTGATCAAATACGGCGGCAGCATCCTGGGTGATGAAAAAATCCGCACCGGAGTTTTAGAGGACATTGTGTTTTTAAATTTCATGGGATTGCGTCCGGTCCTGGTTCATGGCGGAGGACCCAATATCAGCGAGAGGATGCGGCAGGCCGGTAAGAAAACGGAATTCGTCGAGGGGATGAGGGTGACCGATGAAGAAACTCTCCAATTAGTGGAAGAGGAGCTTTTGGAACTAAATCAGTTAATTATCAAAGAGTTAAGCCTTCTGGGCGCTAAAGCGGTCGGATTAAACGGTAAGGATGACGGTTTAATCGTTGCCGAGAAGAAGAAAAGCAAGCCGGATCTCGGCCTGGTCGGCGAAATTAAAGGGATTAATACTGAGCTTTTAAATAATGAACTTAAGAAAGATAAAGTAGCGGTGGTGATGCCGATGGGCCTGGGAAAAGATAAAAAAACCTACAATATTAACGCTGATGAGGCGGCTGCAGCGATTGCCTCCAATATGCAGGCGGAGAAGTTTGTTTTATTGACGAATGTCAAAGGGATTATGCGTAACCCGGAGGATGTGCATTCATTTATTTCTACTTTAACGGTGGATGAGGTCAACGGATTAATTTCCAACAAAATCATTCAAACTGGGATGATCCCCAAGGTGATGGCTTGTGTGGAAGCTTTGTCCGGCGGGGTTAAAAAGACTCACATTGTCGATGCGCGTACCCCGCATGGTTTGTTGCTGGAAATTTTTACCGATCAGGGTATCGGAACGGAAATAATTAAATGATCCCGCACCTTCTGGATATTCAACTAGAAAGGTGTAGGATTCAAAAAATAGAAATAAGAGAAGGTGCGGGATGAGAGTAGATGAGATCTTCAAAACTTATCAAGACAATATCATGGCTACCTATAATAAGGTACCGCTTATTTTTACTAAAGGAAAAGGCTCCTATCTTTGGGATATTCGAGGAAAGGCCTATCTGGATTTCTTTCCCGGTTGGGGGGTGGGTAGTTTAGGGCATTGTCATCCTAAAGTAATGCAGGGGGTGCGGGAACAGATCGCTAAATTAATTTTTGTGCCGAATAATTATTATCATCCTTTTCAGGCGAAGTTGGCCAAAGAACTGATTTACGTAAGTTTTCCGGGCAAGGTATTTTTTGCTAATTCCGGAGCCGAAGCCAATGAGGCGGCGATTAAACTGGCGCGCAAGTACGGCGCTGCCGGCGGCCGGTATGAAATAATTACTTTTGGCAATGCTTTTCATGGCCGGACACTGGCGGCACTGGCCGCTACCGGGCAGCAAAAATACCAGCAGGGCTTTGAGCCGCTGCCGGAGGGTTTTAAACAGGTTAAATTCAATGACCTGGAAGCGTTAAAGCAGGCAATTACCGCTAAGACGGTAGCGATTATGTTAGAGTTTATCCAGGGTGAGGGCGGGATCAATCTGGCCAGCGCGGAGTTTGTCCTGGGGTTAAGAAAAATTTGCGATGAGAAAAAAATACTTTTAATTGCCGATGAAGTGCAAACCGGAATCGGCCGGACCGGTAAGATGTTTGCCTACCAGCATTACGGTATTGTCCCGGATGTAATGACTTTGGCTAAAGCTTTAGGCGGGGGGTTGCCGATCGGAGTCATGATCGCCAAAAAGGAATTCAGCGATATCTTAACTCCGGGGATGCATGCTTCGACCTTCGGCGGCGGGCCGGTAATTTGCCGGGCAGCTTTAGGGGTGCTTAAAGCCGTGCATAAGGAAAAACTATTGAATAATTGCCAGAGTATGGGGGAGTACCTTTTAGCAAAATTGATCCAGCTTAAAAGCAGCTCTGCGCTGGTTAAAGAGGTTAGGGGATTAGGGTTAATGTTAGGGGTGGAATTAAATGTCGCAGGAAAGCCGATTATGCAGAAGGCATTGGAGCATGGCCTGCTGATTAATTGTACTCACGATAATGTCTTGAGATTAATGCCGGCATTGAATGTTACGAAAAAAGAAATTGACCGGGCAATAAGTATCTTAAGTAAAGTATTTGAGGGTATAAAGGATTGAAATAATTAAAGGGCAGGCCTTATCGTATTATTAA
Source organism: Candidatus Omnitrophota bacterium (assembly GCA_041308825.1). Classification (GTDB taxonomy): domain Bacteria; phylum Omnitrophota; class Gorgyraeia; order Gygaellales; family Profunditerraquicolaceae; genus UBA6249. Next base: position 4,030 of record JBFZAU010000060.1, on the reverse strand, counting down.
CTGACAGCGCCCGACGCTAACCAGTGTCACCCAACGCTAATTTGAATTGCGTTGGTGTGGCCTTCTGGCCTATGCGTCGGCGTCCTCCAGGCGGAGGAGGAGCCAATATGAGAAAAGATTTAATTTCGATTAAAGATTTAGCGCCCAAGGAAATCGAGGAATTATTCGATTTGGCGGTTAAGTTAAAAAGAAATAAATCTAAATTTAACCGGACACTGGCGGGCAAAACCCTGGCTTTGATCTTTCAGAAGCCGTCTAACCGCACCCGGGTTTCTTTTGAAGTCGGGATGTATCAGTTGGGCGGTAATTCCATTTATTTGTCCCCGGGTGAAATTAACCTGGGGGTGAGAGAAACCGTCAAGGATGCGGCGAAGACCATCTCCCGTTACGTCGACGGAATAGTTTTAAGAACCTTTGAGCATAAAAACTGTTTAGATATGGCAGCTGCAGCTTCGGTTCCGGTAATTAACGGCTTAAGCGACTTTTCGCATCCCTGTCAGGCATTAGCGGATCTTTTTACCATCGGTGAAAAATTTGCGCGGTTTAACCGGCCTTGCGCTAAACCCGGAAGCCGTTTCAAGGGGTTGACCCTGGCTTATATCGGGGATGGGAATAATGTTTGTAATTCGCTGCTTTTCGCCGCGGCCAAGACCGGTTTGAATATTGCGGTTGCCGCACCCAGCGGTTATGAACCGGATGCTGGCGTGGTTAAAGAAGCGAAAGAAACAGCCAAAGAAACCGGCAGCCAGATTAGGGTTACCCAGGATCCTTTTAGCGCGGTCAATGGCGCCAATGCCGTTTATACGGATGTCTGGGCGAGTATGGGGCAGGAAGAAGAAATCGGCAAAAGAAAAATTATCTTTAAAGATTTTCAGATTAATGCTAGACTTTTAACTAATGCAGCGCCGGGAGTTTTAGTCATGCATTGTTTACCCGCCCATCGCGGCGAAGAAATTACGGATGAAATGATGGACAGCAAGAATTCCGTAGTTTTTGACCAGGCGGAAAACAGAATGCACATTCAAAAATCTATTTTGATTAAATTGTTAGGAGAATAAATGAAAAAAGTAGTATTGGCATATTCAGGCGGGTTGGATACTTCCTGTATTGTACGGTGGCTCAAAGAAAGAGGCTACGAGGTGATTTGTTTCGTCGCCGACCTGGGCCAGGGCTTAGGGCAGGGTGAAAGTTTCGAAGCAATCGAGGAACGGGCGCTTTCCGCCGGGGCTTCAAAAGTTTATATCCGGGACCTGCAGGATGAATTCATTAATGATTTTGTGCTCCCGGCTTTAAAGGCTAATGCCGTTTATGAAGGAAAGTATTTCTTAGCTACGGCCTTAGGGCGGCCGTTGATTGCTAAATATTTAGTGCAGATTGCGCATAAAGAAAAGGCACAGGCAATAGCGCATGGCTGTACCGGTAAGGGGAATGACCAGGTTAGATTAGAGGTTGCGGTGGGGATTCTTGACCCGAAGCTGGAAATTATTGCCCCCGTGCGGGAATGGGAGTTTAAATCCCGGGAAGAAGAAATCGAATATGCGCTTAAGCATAATATCCCTATCGATGTAACCAAGAAAAAGCCGTATAGTATCGATCGTAATCTCTGGGGGATCAGTATTGAGGCGGGGATCCTGGAGAATCTGGAGCAGGAGCCTCCGGAGGATGCGTATATGATCACTAAAAGCGCATCTCAAGGGTCAAGCTATCCCCGGTATATTGAGATAACTTTTTCCAAAGGCGTACCGGTTAAATTAGATGGTAAGGTTTTTAAAATAAAAAATTTAATCAATTATCTTAATGAAGTCGGCGGCCAATTCGGGGTAGGCAGAAGCGATATGGTGGAAAATAGATTAGTGGGGATTAAATCCCGGGAGATTTATGAGGCCCCGGCAGCCACTATTCTTTATACCGCGCATAAAGAGTTGGAGGCTTTAGTCCTGGACCGGGAGCTGGCGCATTTTAAGGAGATGATCAGTTTGAAATATGCCGAGTTGGTGTATTACGGGCTTTGGTTTTCTGCTTTAAAAGAGGCGCTGGATGGTTTTGTGAATAAAACGCAAAAATTTGTCAGCGGGACGATTAAATTAAGATTATCCAAAGGTACTTGTGTGGCGGTAGGCAGAAAATCCGCCAATTCCCTCTACAAGAAGGAATTAAGTACTTACGGCAAAGAAGATAAGTTTGACCAGAAGCTGGCCGAAGGGTTTATAAAACTCTGGGGAATGCCTTACAAGCGATAGTATATTAATCAGGTCGAGAGTCGATGGACTATAGTCGATAGACAAAAAACAAGGGGAATGTAATGGCAAAAAAGTTGTGGGGGACCAGATTTTCTAAAATCACGCACGCTTTGACCGATAAATTTACTTCTTCAATAGCTTTTGACCAGCGGCTGGCTAAATACGATATTTTGGGCAGCATTGCTCACGCCAGAATGCTGGGCAAGCAAAAGATTATTCCCCAAAAAGATGCGCAGGCGATCATTAAGGGTTTAAATCTGATATTGAAAGATATTCAGAGCGGCAAGTTTAAATTTGATGCCGGGGCTGAGGATATCCATTCCAATATTCAGGAGTTGTTGGCCAAGAAAATCGGTGAGCCGGCGGCTAAACTGCATACTGCCCGCTCACGTAATGATCAGGTAGCTTTGGATATCCGGATGTATTTAAAAAGCGAAGTGGACGATTTAGCCGAAAATATCGCTTTGCTGCAAAAATCGATATTGAAACTGGCTAAATCCAGCATTCAGGTAATTATCCCGGGCTATACGCATCTGCAGGTTGCCCAGCCCGTATTAATGAGCCACCATCTGTTAAGTTATGTCGAAGGTTTAGAGCGGGATAAAAGCCGCTTGCTCGACGCCAAAAAACGGATTGACGCGATGCCCCTGGGGGCCTGCGCATTTTCCGGGACCGGCCTGCCGATCAACCGGGAGATGGTTAGAAAAGAGTTAAAATTTTCAGCGCTGACGGCTAATAGTATTGATAGTGTCAGTGACCGGGATTTTATTCTGGAAGTGTTATCTTCGCTTACTATTCTTTCCGTGCATTTATCCCGGATTGCCGAAGATTTGATTCTTTGGAGCACCAGCGAATTTAATTTTATCGATATCGATTTCTCTTTTTGCACCGGCTCGAGCATTATGCCGCATAAAAAGAATCCGGATATCCTGGAATTAATCCGGGGGTCAGTGGGCAAAATTCACGGCGACCTTTCCAGCGTAATGATTTTAATGAAAGGGTTGCCCTCATCCTATAATCGGGATTTGCAGTTGGATAAGCCGCCGCTTTTTGACGCGGTAGATACGATCAGCGATATTTTGGAGATCATGGTGGCGCTTTTTGCCAATATTGTGATTGAGAAAGAAGCGATCGCCGCTAAGCTTAAAGATGAATCCATGTTTTCAGTGGATATCGTTGAATACCTGATTAAGAAAGGGGTTTCTTACCGCAAAGCGCATGATATTGTCGGTAAAATGGTGGTTGATTGTTTGGATAAAGGCAAAAAAATATCCGCTTTATCGGCAAGGGAGCTTAAAAAGTATTCGGATAAATTAAGCCCGGATCTTGGCAATGTTTTAAATGCTAAGGCTTCGGTAGCCCTCAAGTCTTCTTACGGCAGCACTAATCCTAAACTGGTAGCTAAGCAGATCACTATTTGGGGCAAGCGGCTTTAAAGCTGAACTGAATTTAAAATTATATGCACGATTTTAGATATAAAAATAATAAACTCTACTGTGAAAATGTCAGGGTAGAGGATTTGGCCAAAAAATTCGGCACTCCGCTTTATGTCTACAGCTACCGTACCTTAGTTGATCACTATTTAAAGCTGCAATCGGCATTTTCCGAAATTAAACCTTTAATTTGCTATTCGGTAAAAGCAAACTCCAATCTTTCAATCTTAAAGGCTTTAGTCGCCAAGGGGGCGGGGTTGGATATCGTTTCCGGGGGAGAATTATTTCGTGCCAAAAAAGTCGGTTGTCCGGCCGCAAAAATTGTTTATGCTTCGGTAGGCAAAACAAACCAAGAGA
>JBFZAU010000059.1:0-6228 GCA_041308825.1 Candidatus Omnitrophota bacterium | reverse complement strand
AATCGCCGCGGTTGATTTTGCTACTGCTACCGAAACTGCCGCCGACGGTCAGAAGCGCGCCGAGATCAAAAAAGCCGAAGGGATCAAGCAGGCCAGGATCCTGGAAGCTGAAGGGGAGGCGGAGGCGATCAAATTAGTCAATGAGGCAGCGGAAAAATATTTTACCGGTAATGCCCAGGTCTTGCGTAAATTAGAGGCAGTGGAGAAATCATTGCAGAGTAACGCCAAGATTGTGGTTCCGGCCAATACCGAGTTGGTAAACGTGATTGGGGAGATGGCGGGATTTTTGCCGATTAAGAGCAAAGAGAAATAAGAATTAATTTTTGGGTCCTGTCGAGGCATATTTTTCGCCGGGACGCTTGTTTGCCCCGGCGTGGCAAACTGCGCTCGGGTTTTAGCCTCGCTCCCCGCAAAATTTAAGTGGTGGCGGGTCCGTGCCCGCTCGGCTAAAACACGCCCGGCTTAAAAATATGCCTCGCCACCCACAAAAAATAAATTTATTAATACTTTGCTTTAATGGCATTGTTTGAGTGAGGGCGATGCACGCTGCACAACACCCTCCGGCAAAATATTTAAGATTATAGGGTGGAAGGGCGATAGAGTGAAATTAGTGAAATTGTGGCTGCCGGTGGCGGTTTGGGCGGGAGTGATCTTTTATTTTTCGGGTATTCCGGATTTAAAAACCGGTCTGGAGTATGATTTTTTCTTGAGAAAAATCGCCCATATGGCAGAATATTTTATTTTGACATTTCTGCTCTACCGGGCCCTGAGCGGCTCTTGCAAAATGAGCCAAAACCGCCTGTTGATCACTGCGGCGGGTTTAGCGCTTTTTTACGCAGCCACAGATGAGCTGCATCAAAATTTTGTGGCCGGCAGGTGCGGTTGTGTCAGCGATTGGTTAATTGATGCGTTGGGGATTATCGGCTGGGTAGCGGTGATTAAATTTAAAATAAAGCAAGCAGGTAAAACTTTCGGATTAAGATGAAAAAAATATTATTTACCTTTTTGGGGGTGTTCTTTTTTACCGGGCTGGTTTTTGCCCAGGATCATTATGCGATTGTCGAGGTTTTGATTTCCAATGATCACGGTTTGATTTTTGCGATGAATACGATCACTAAAACTCCAAATCAGGAAAGCTGCGATAAGATTTTATATCCGGCCGATTTGCTTAAAAGTAAGTATCCTGTGCGTACTGCCTGTGTCACGGGAGAGGAGTGGGACAAAAAATTGGGCGGTTTTTTTGCCAATCAGCCCACGAAGATGCTTTATATTTCTTATCGGGATCCTAACGGTTATGAAACCCGGATCAATACCAAAGTGCTGACCGGATCAGATTCGACTACCCCCGGCAGGCCGATCGATCCTCCGATCCAAGAGGCAATGGCCTGGGCCAATACGATGATTGAGACCCTGGAAAAAGGCGGGATTAAGAACGCCAGGATAATTTATCCGGCCAAGACAAATCCGGCTAAAGGAAAAAGATGAGCGGGATAATCGGGCAGGCGGTTAATTTAAGCGGGGTGATTGATTATCAGGATGGCTCGGTAGTCAGTAAAGAGCTGATCCGCAAAGAAAAGGGCACCCTGACTTTATTTGCTTTTGATCAGGGTCAGGGGCTGAGCGAACATACTGCGCCATTTGACGCCTTTGTTTATATTCTCGATGGTAGGGCTCAAATTACGATTTCCGGTAAAGCCCACCAGGTAGCCGCCGGACAAATGATGATTATGCCGGCTAACCAGCCGCACGCTTTAGCGGCGCCGGAGCGTTTTAAGATGTTGTTAGTTATGGTGAAGGCCTAAATTACCGTGGGATAAAAAATAAGGGGTGGCTATGTTTGATAAAATGAAGGGGCTTTTGGAGATGCAGAAGAAGATGCAGGAGGTTAAACGTACTTTAGAGGAGACTGATTTTGACCTGCAAAGTTCCGATGGAGTGGTAAAAATTACAATGAACGGGGCCCAGGAAGTGAAAGCAATTACGGTTAAAGATAATTTGACGCAGCAGGAACGAGCCCGCCTGGATGCGATCTTAAAAGATACTTTTAACCGTGCGATCAAGCGTTCACAGGAGATTGCCGCCCAGAAGATGCGCGAGGTGGCCGGGGGCTTGAATATACCGGGATTAACTTAATCATTGAAGGAGGATGAATGAGTAAGTCGGGTATAAAATGGCTTTATCAGGAGCTGCCGGGGTTAATCGCCAGGGGGGTCCTGACGCAAGATGCGGCGGAGAGATTGCGGCAGCACTACGGAGAAGTAAAAAGTATTACCAAAACCAGCGCCTTGTTGATTGTCCTGGGAACCTTAGGGGCGCTTTTAATCGGCTTGGGGATAATTTTGCTTTTGGCGCATAATTGGGAGCAGTTTTCCCGCTTAACCAGAGGTGTTTTATCTTTTCTGCCTTTGGTTTTAGGCCAGTGTTTAGCGTTATGGATTTTAAGCAGGAGGCCTTATTCAGGGGCATTCAAGGAAGCAGGGGCGACTTTTCTAAGTTTGATGGTGGTGGCCTCGATATCCTTAATCAGCCAAACCTACAATATTAGCGCCGACCCGGATACCTTTATTCTCACCTGGATGTTTCTGATTATACCGTTGGTTTATTTAATGCAGGCATCATTGCCGGCAGCGATATACCTGGTGGGAATTACCGTCTGGAGCGGCATGCAATTTAATAATCCGGTGAAGGCAATGATCTTTTGGCCGCTGGCCGCTTTGGCCTTACCGCATTTTATCTGGACGATCCGCCGGCAGGTTTATGCTTTACGCAGCGCCTTGCTTTCGCTGGTGATGGCGATCTGTGTTTCTTTCGGCGTAAGTTTTACTTTGGGCAAGACCTGGAGCGGTTTTTGGGTGGTGATCTTCCCCAGCCTGTATGCCACGCTTTATTTTTTAGGTTATTTAAAAGTTCCATCGGCTACGGTTCTTTGGCAGAAGCCATTGCGTTTAGTGGGCTCGCTGGCCTTATTTATCCTGGCATTTATTTTTACTTTCCGGGCCCTCTGGCAGTATTTGGGTATCGATGCCTACCTGATCAATAGAAGTGTTTATGATATCAGCGCCCTGCCGGATCATATTTTAACCATGGCATTAGTAATAATTATGATGTTGCTCTTCTACGATAATCTTAAACGCAAAAATGTAAACGTTACTTTAACCGGGGCCCTGCCTTTATTGGCGATTTTGGCTTATTTGTCCGGGGACCGCACCGGGCTTTTGCCGATGTTGATCTTTAATCTTTACCTGCTGGTTTTGGGTATTTACCGGATCAGCTCGGGATTCCGCAGCGCTAATCTGGGGTTGATCAATACGGGGATGTTAATGTTAGCTGTACTGATTATGGCTAGATTCTTTGACAGCGGGATAAGCTTTGTGGTTAAGGGGCTGGCTTTTATTATTATCGGCATCGGATTTTTAGCGGTTAATTTAAGGCTGGCCCGCCGGCTTAAAGAGGTGCAAAAATGAAAAATAATACGATTATAAAATTATTTTTAGGTTTAGCCCTAATTCAGATTTTGGTTCCCGGTTCGATGATTATGAAGCGAGAGATCGTGCTCAAGGAGGGGGCGGTTTTTAAGTTTAAGGTCGCCCCGGTTGATCCGTATGATGCTTTTCGCGGCAGATATGTGGCTTTAAGGGGCCAGGAAAATTCGGTAATGGTTTCTCCTGAGGTGAAAGTCAGTTACGGGCAGGCGGTGTATGTGCCGCTGGCAGTAGACGGGGAGGGTTTTGCCCAGCTCGCCGGGATTTCTTTGGTTCGTCCCCTCGGGCAGGCTTATCTGCGTGCCAAAGTAAGCAGCCGCCGTTATGATAATAAAGTATATTTAAACCTGCCGATTGACCGTTATTATATGGAGGAAGGGGCGGCCCCTCAGGCAGAAAATATTTACCGGCAGCATGCCTCAAAGGCCGATCGTAAAGATTCATATATTGTGGTGAGAATAAAAGACGGTTTGGCGGTGGTGGAAAATTTATATGTCGGTGGTTTAAAAATTGAGGAGGCGGTCAAACAGGCCGTACAACAAAAATGATGTTTATTCCGGCTAATTTTGTCTCGGCAGTAGCGCAAGTTTTAGATTTAGTTTTGAATATTATTTTCTGGCTGGTGGCGATTCGGGCGCTGGTCAGCTGGGTAAACCCTGATCCGGGAAATGCGATTGTGCGGTTTTTGGAGAGAGCCACGGAACCGCTTTTAAGGCCGATTAGAATGCGGCTGCCGATTAATTTGAGATTCGGAGTGGATATCTCGCCGCTGATCATGTGCCTGTTTATCATGTTTTTAAGGGCGTTTTTAGTTAAATCGCTTTTTGATCTGGCCTGGTGGATGCGTCTTAGGCAATGAAAAAATCAGCAAAATCTTGCGCTACAATGGAATTATTACCCGGAAAGGCAGATTAGGTGCGTATTTTAGTCGTGGGTTCAGGGGGCAGGGAGCATGCTTTAGTTTGGAAGATCGCGCAGTCTAAGCTGTGCGATAAGTTGTTTTGCGCTCCCGGCAACGGGGGGATTGCCCAGCTTGCCGAATGTATTGAGATCAAAGCCGATGATGTCAGCGGGCTGTTGGAATTTGCCAGAAAAGAAAAAATTGATTTAACCGTAGTCGGGCCGGAAAAGGCGCTCTCTTTAGGGATTGTCGATGAATTTACCCGCGCCGGCTTAAAAATTTTCGGGCCGGATAAAGCGGCCGCTAATTTAGAGGCGAGTAAGGTTTTCGCGAAAACTTTCATGGCTAAACACAATGTTCCGACGGCCAACTTTAAAGTTTTCGATCAGCCGGATGCGGCCGGTAAATATATCGAGGAGCACGGCGCTCCCTGTGTGATCAAGGCCGATGGCTTGGCTGCCGGTAAAGGGGTGGTGGTGGCTAAAACGGTGCAAGAGGCCAAAGCGGCAGTAACTTCGATGCTGCAGGATAAGGTTTTCGGAGAGGCCGGCTCAAAGATCATTGTGGAAGATTGTTTATTCGGAAGTGAGGTTTCTGTCCTGGTGATCACTGACTCCAGGGAAGTATTGGCTTTGGCCAGCGCCCAGGACCACAAACGGATCTTTGATGATGACCAGGGGGCAAATACCGGCGGGATGGGGGCATATTCCCCGGCGCCGATTGCTACTTTCGAGGTGCTTAAAGAGGTGATGGAAAAAATAATTTACCGCACCGTCGACGGTTTAGCCAAGGATGGAATTAAATACCAGGGTGTGCTATATGCCGGGATTATGCTGACTAAACAGGGGCCGCAGGCATTAGAGTTTAATGTGCGTTTTGGCGATCCGGAGACCCAGGCGATTTTACCCCGGCTTAAGACTGATTTGGTGGAGGTGATGTTGGCGGCCAGTTGCGGTAAACTTTCTAAAATCGGGGCCTTGGAATGGGACCGGCGAGCCTGTGTTTGCGTGGTTTGCGCCTCCGCCGGTTATCCCGGAGAGTATGTTCAAGGCAAGGAAATATCCGGATTAGAAAAGATGAAAAATTATCCGGCGGCAATGGTTTTTCATGCCGGAACCAGGAAAATGGGAGATAAATTTTTGACTAGCGGCGGACGGGTCTTAGGGGTTACCGGATTAGGGGTAACCATTAGAGAAGCTATTGATAAGGCTTATCAGGCGGTGAAGGAAATTAAATTTGAAGGAATGCAGTACCGTAAGGATATAGGAAGAAAGGCGATATAAAGGTAGGTGCCCTTGTGGGCTAGGATGAAAGCATTATGAAAAAAATCAGCATACTTATGGGCAGCCAGTCGGATCTGGAGACGGTAAGTGAAGCGATAAATATTCTCAAGGAGTTTAAAGTAGATTTTGACCTTAAAGTACTTTCCGCTCACCGCACCCCCAAAGAGGTAGCGCAGTATGTGGAGGCCGCCCCTAAATGCGGCACCAAAGTTTTTATTGCCGCCGCCGGGATGTCTGCGGCTTTAGCCGGGGTGGTGGCCGCGCATACGACTTTGCCGGTCATCGGCATACCGATCGAAACGAAAAATTTAAAAGGCCTGGATTCGCTTTTATCCACTGTGCAGATGCCTCCGGGGATCCCGGTAGCCTGTATGGCCATCGGCAAAGCGGGAGCCAAAAATGCTGCGCTTTTAGCTTTAGAGATCTTAGGGGTTAGTGACGCTAAGGTTAGCGCCAAGCTGGTTAATTATAAAAAGAAGATGCGGGCTAAGATTATCCAGAGTAAAATCAAATTATGAGTTTGACCAGGGTAATCAAGGTTGATTCATTGGCAACCGAGAAT
>JBFZAU010000058.1:0-7748 GCA_041308825.1 Candidatus Omnitrophota bacterium | reverse complement strand
ATATTCTATGCCGGAGATTTCGTTACAGCGCAGGACGATATAATCGATAGCTTTGATCCTTTCGGCGGAGCGTGTCCCGGCATCCTTGATCGTGTCACGAAGTTTCAAAAACCATTCCTGGGCCTTTTTCGACTCATCATCAATGATCGGCATAGCCCTGGCGATTTCTTCGATAAGCGGGACCAGCTTCTGCTCAAGCCTGGCTACTTCCCCAAGCATGGGGATCTCGTCCAGATATCGCAAACTCTCCCTAAGCTGAACAAGCCGCTTTTGCTGCTGTTCGTCGGCCCCCTCCCACATCCCCGGCATCTCCGGCCCAAGCAATATCCAAGGAGCGATAAAAGACATATCCTCCAGAAAATCATAGCATTGCCGTTCGAAGGCACGGGCCCATTTTTTGCTTTGCTCATAGTGTTTCTGATCCAAACCCGTAAGGAGACTGGAAACATCCGTGGAAAGCTGGCGTAAAAACGTGTATATCTCCGAAAGGCGCGCGGGGGATAGCTTACACTTTTGCTGAAATTGAGCAATCCTTTCGGAAGCTCCCCCCAGGGATCCGGCGACACTGCCCTTGCGGCTTTTCTCAAACTCGGACACACCTTGACGTAATATCTCCAAGGTGTCTCTAAGCCCGTCGAATATCTTCACAGAGACGATCTTCTGAGCGTTCATCTCCGCAAGCCCCGAACGCAAGATCAGCAAATGGCCGACCAGGTTCCCGCTATCCACCGATGAGATATACAAAGGTGTCAGTGGCTTAAGTGTCTGTGTGTCGTACCAGTTGTAAAAATGCCCCCTATACCTTTCCATAAGATTCAGGGTTTCGAATGTTTTTTCTATCCGGTTAAACATCATCCCCATGGAAACATAGCCAAAATCATAGGCGGCTAGATTCGCCAGTAGCGACAATCCAATATTCGTTGGCGAAGTCCTATGCGCCAGGATACTAACCGGCTCTTCTTGAAAATTATCCGGAGGCAGCCAGTGGTCATTCTCAGTTACCAAATTTTCAAAAAATGCCCAGGTCGTCCGGGCAAGCTTCCTGAGAAAAAATATCTGCGACTTGGAAAGTATGATCTTCCGAAGAATGGTAGGCTGACTGATTAAATAAGCTGCCGCGGGAGAAACAAACCAAAGGCTTAAAAAAATCAAAGCCAATCCGTCGAAACGCAGAAATAACGCCGGGAAACAGGTCAATAGCATAACGGCGGCAAACGGTGAAAACCACATGCTTTTGTAATAGCCTGAAATATGCAACGCAGAGGAGGCTTGCGATTCAAGAAAAGTATTCCAATTCAACAAACGTCTCCGTGACAAAAACATTCTCCATAAAGTCCGGGCGATCGCATCCAAACAATAAAACGCCTCGTGCAGCAAAAAAACAAGCGAAAAGATAAACCGAAACGCATTCTTCTTAAACGAAGATAACGCCAACCCGAAATGAGTCTTGAAGGTCAAGTGTTCCGTTTTCCTCACCACCTCCACCAGGGACATCGGCACGAGGGGAAAACCGACTAAGGCGATGACAAAAGCCGACCAGGTCCAAGACGGTTGAAAAAACATCCATCCTAATAAAAGTAATATAACTGTCGATAAAGAAACGAGGCTACGCCTCAAGTTATCAGCAATTTTCCATTGGGACAATAAGGAGATCGGATTTTTGACTTTTACGCCGCCGGGCCCGGGTACCGAAGAAAATAACCAAGAGGCAATCTGCCAATCCCCGCAGACCCAGCGATGCCTGCGGCTTGAGTCCTTAAGATACCCTGAAGGATATCCCTCGTAGAATTGAACATCGGTCACCAACCCCGACCGGGCATAACAACCCTCCAGGAGATCATGGCTCAGGATAGAATTTTCCGGAAAGCGGCCTTCCATGGATCGTTCAAAAGCATCCACATCATAAAGCCCTTTGCCGATAAATGACCCTTCAAAGAAAACATCCTGGTAAACATCGGAGACCGCTTTAGTATAAGGATCGATTCCCGTATCCCCCCCGAAGATCTTCACGAACAAAGAAGGATTTTCTCCCGGATAGCTGGATTCAACCCTGGGCTGAAGGATCCCATACCCGGAAATAACTCGTTGTTTTTTTTCATCATAGACCGGACGGTTAAGGGGATGCGCGATGACCCCCACGAGCTCCCGGGCCGCGTTGCGGGACATCCGGGTATCCGCATCCAGCGTAATAACATATTTAACTTCTTGAAGCCTCTGAAGATTGCCGATAATTACGCTGAAGCGGCCATCCCCTTTTCCACGAAGGAGCGCATTCAAATCTCCAAGCTTACCCCGCTTGCGCTCGTATCCCATCCATATCTTTTCTTTTTCATTCCAGAGGCGAGGCCTGTGCAAAAGAGAAAAAACCTGATCTTTCTGCCTGCGGTATTTATAATTCAACTTCTCGATCCCGTTGATGACCTGCGCCAAAAGCGCATCATCCTCAGGCATCCTCTGCTGGTGCGCATCGCAAAAATCCGTCAAAAGCGCGAAATCCGTATTCGCGTCGATATTCGCCAAATACCTGACCTCCAGTCCTTCCAGAAGCGAATCAATTGTCTGCGCGTCTGTGATCATACAGGGAACCACGGCCAGCGTATAGGCATAGGCAGGAATTCCTTCTGAAAAATCCATCCGGGGAAGATTTTGGGGCCGCACGAACATCATGAAAAACCAGTTCACCAACGAGACCGCGGTCTGGCTTGAGGTAAGCATAAGCGATATCCCGAATAAAACAAACCACGGCCGATTTAAGATTCCCGCCGGCCTTATCCAATACAAAACGCCGGCGGTAAGAAGAAGGGTCGCAAAAACAATAGCACCGAAAAACAAAAGAGACGGCCAAAAAGTTCTTTTCGCCTGCAAATGCTGGCGCAACGGCAAACGTAAACCCAATTCACGGCACAAAAAATCCAATCCCCGGTCAAGCAGGTAAAAACCTACGTGGGCCGTGACGTGGCCGTGGCCTTTTGCAGTTTTCGCCTCGTTCGCCAACCGGATAGCGCGCGCAGCAATTTCTTCTTCTGTAATCTTGCTTCTTGAGGAAAGTTTTTCAATCACATGCCGGTAGCGGTCACGAGTGGCGAAAGACATCCGGGGATAATCCCCCGAGGGATCCTGTCCCAGAACTTTTTCCACAAAGCTTAGGGCTTCGACAAAATCATGCCAATCGGTGACCCCCAGAAGACGCAAACTCCCAATCGTATTGGCGATTGAAACTTGGTCGGCCGCCTGTTTTTGGCTGGTCGCCCGGATCATCCTCTCAATGGTCTCCCCCTGCTCCGAAAGTTTCTTTTCCAGCCAGGTAAAAGGAAGGCTGAGTGCTTGGCTTTGACCATGTAAACGCCGGGTGAATTCCGCAACAAAAGCGTCGGAAAGCGGTATATTGCTCCTGGACATCGCCGCGATTTCAACAATCACCCCATCGGTATCTTTAGATGAGATTTCCAAAATCCGCGTTGCCCAATAATTCGCTTTATCTCTTTCCGTTTGCGCGATGATCAACCGGGAAGACACGCGCCTTAAATTCTCAATAAGCGCCAGCCTCAACATAATCGGAATCGCCCATAGTTCTCCAAGTTTCAAATGACTGATGGTTTGATAGGCGGCGACAAACTCCGTAAGCCCCTGGTTATCCAACCGCCCGTCTCCGTGAGAAACAAGTTCCATGGCAAGCTCATACACACGCGGATAGCCGGCCAACGGACCCGAAGAAAAATGGGGTAATTCACGGATGTAGTTCTCTGGAAGGTATTTCTGAGCGAGCCTTATCTGCTCTTCAATAAGGTAATAGTTATCAAGAAGCCATTCCCCGGCAGGAGAGATCTTGCGTTTAGTCTTGCCGCTCTCGTTAAGGAGCTCATGAATCTCAGAAAGCACCTTTTCATTTTTCTTCAGCCGCAGCAATAGCTTGTTGCGCCCCTGCTTATAACTTACCGGGTGCCCTTGGGCCAAACTTTTAGCATGCGTCTTGAATTGTTCAATACTTAAAAGCTCAGCACGAAGAGGCTCCTCCTCGGCGATCCTTTTCCAAAACAGAAGATCGCCAAAACGCATTTTAAGAGGCAGCATATAGTCTTGAAGAGACTTCCGAATCAAGGCGGGCTCCTATTTATTTTCCGTAAGTAAGGCGCTTCAAAAAAAGCGTTTAGAGAATGAAACTTTAAAAAAGTATTATACACCACAAAATGATGTTTCAGTTATAAAAAATCCTCAAACTGATCTTACCATTTTTTATTTCGTCAGTGAGACTTATACGAGGCTAGTTAAAATATGAAGCATTAACTCTAAAAATGGTCAGTGAACGGATGACACTGAAAGAAAAATCGGCTAAAATTGACGGCAGGGGTAAACTGTGGCTCAAACCACCATAACTTCTGCTTAATTTTTGGCACAAAACCAAATATGAGAAATGGGGTCCCGCTCGCCTTTGGCAAGAGGAAACCTCCTTGCTTAAAAATATGTGTTTCAAAGCTAAATTTAATACGAATCAGAAATTACGGTTTTATATTTTTACACACTATAAGCTAACTTTACGGATTTTTATTATCTCTGCCTCTAATTCATTCACCTTATCTTTTAACTCGATAATTCTTTCTTCTCTTCCGGTTGCTACTTTAGTGAACCTCTCCAAGTCTTTTACTTTATCATGAAGTTCATCCAGCAACTTGATTCCAGTAATGTCTTCAATGGAAAGAAGAATTACCTTGGGCTTTTCTGGGGGCCTGGGAATTCTCCGGGCATTTAAGAGCATAATTCGCTTGCCTATTTTCGGGAAATCGTGCTCAACTTTATAATCGTCAAAAGACACACTATTGGGGATAATTTCCTCTAAAAGCTCTCTTAACTTGGGGATATTCCATTGCCCGTTTCCCAAATCATAAATTAATCGATTTTCGGTTTCTTGAACATCCACCTGAAAAATTCTATAAAAAGATTTACTGGCTAAAATTACCCTTAAATCTCCCCCCAGGACTAAAAAAGGGTCACGCATAGTATCGATAATACCTTGAGCATATTCATGAAGATCATTAACATTAATAGGAATACCCTGTCCTTTGTTTTCCATAATTCTGCCCTCCCCTGCAATTAAAGCTTTTAATTGCTTTTTACACCTACTGTCTGAATTGTCAATAAAAATCATTCATTCCCCAATTGATACTTAATATTTAAGCTACCCGCATATAATGCTTCATCGGCACTTTAAATCGTGCGCAATATGGGCATAAACTAGCCGCCTATAAACTAAGAGAAGAATTGGCCTATTTTGGCAATAAAATGGCCCAATTCAGAGAACCTTTCTAAACAGCTTGTAGCGTGGAAACTTTCGATATGCAGGCAATAAACGCGATGCCCTAACTCCTGGGGACATCACCAGATAAAAACGGCTATGACCGCTGTTGCGATCATAGCCGCTAAACTCTCTCATTATCCGAAGAGAATGATATTACTGGAGTCGATGGCTTTCGGACTTTAGAAACATAATGATCAGCCAACCGACGCCGTTTAATCCGTTATTTTATCAGACTAAATCTTGAAAAATTGAACAACCTTATCGGCAGCTCCCTTTTCTTCCGCCTTTCTTTTTTCCTATCCCTTTTCCTAAAGATCTTCCCCTGCCTTGTCCTCTTCCGTCCCTTGCTCCTCTTGAACTGCTCCTTGGACCTGTTTTGTTTTTATTCGGCATCTAAATCACCTCCATTTTATTTTCTTTTTATCCGGAACAATGCCAGAAAAACAATTTACTTGACGTACAATTATATAGAAACCCCAAAATAAGGTCAATTAAACTCGAGTATAATCGGCAAAGTATTCTTAGCCTCGTAATTTCTTACTACCAAATATTCTTGTATAAATCGGGCGTAGCTGAATACTTGTGATCAGGGCTAAGAGACTATTTCAAATGCCGATGAAATAGTAACTATTGTGGTGGCTGTCGTATTTTACAAGGAGAAACCTTCTCTGAATTTCTTATCCTAGTTATAGATGCAATACCTTAATATATCAAGAATATTCCGATTCGAGAGGATTATTCCTCGCTAAATTTTTCCGAAAATCGGTTATTTTTGCCCAAGAATTCTCTATCTCTTTCCAAACCAAAGAGATGCAGTTTGTCCGGTTTAAAACAACGGACAAGCTCCAATCAGATAACCTTTAGCGGTTAAGAAAACCCCGATTGTTAACATTACAATCCAAGGGATAATCACCAGTTTGCTATTTTTTGCAAACAACGTTGCCATTTTAGTAGAAGTGTCCGGAGAAATAATAAGCCAGGCACCCTTAATAAGCATATTCCAGCCGAATAGCGTAACAATTACACGCCAATCCAAAACCCAAAGATTATGAAAAAGAACAATGGCCAAACCAGCCACAAAGGTGATAAGACCGGTTACATAAACTAAAGCTGCATTTTTAAAAAAATCCCCCATAATCTTCTGATAGGTTTTAAGATTAAACAACAGGCCGATAGCGATCGCCATAATGTAGGGACCGATAAACTTAGCAAGCAATATCGAATTATCCATACGCGCTCCTTTTTTATTCCAATTTACCTTGCTAAATTTTGAAAGTAAACTGACCTAAAAGACGTCCCCATGATCTACTCTTTACTGCCACAAGGTAACGTTTAATTCATTCAGCTGAATTTCTTTTGGCTGCAAAACATCCCCGGCTTTAAAATATAATTTCTCAATCCAAAACGCAAGCCGATTATCTTTTTCCAAAACTTTCTTCTTTTTTAACACCACTAGATAATAAACTCGTTCAGGACTGATATTAAGATATACTCCTCCCTCTTTATCAACAGTTACCTTACGCAACATGTACATCTTGATAAGTTTCTTAAAAGCATCGACCGTTTTAGCTGTTTGTTTCTTTTTATCTCGCTCATCAACCGCTATACTAATTTCTTCATTTTTTTTCACTAATGAACGGTAAGAATCATAAAAATTACCCGGAGCAACCTCCAAAGTTATTTTTTTATCCTTATTACATTCTCTAACGAAATCCGCGGAATCCAAAACCAAATACGCATCTACATTATTTAATGGCTGATTCCCCCATTTAACCATTCCGTTTACTTCATAAAAAGTCGCTCCGGCGGGAACAATCGGCGCAAATGTAAGCACACACCCAATAAATACCAAAAACAACTCCTTATTTATTTTTACCAGCTGCCGTGAGATTATTCTTTTAAACATACACTCTCCTTTTGTATCAACATAATTCCCCTTTATTCATTTCAATGCGTATCCGCGGCAAACACTCCGGGAAACGTTGTTGCAAAAACTCCAGGAGCTTTTCCCTAACCTCACAACGCAGGTCCCAGGCGGTCGGAGAATCCGCTGCGCTCATCAATGCTCTCAATTCAATTGTTTTGTCAGTTGCATTGGTGACCTGTAGCACATTGACCTTTTTATCCCACTTTGTATTGTTTTCCAAGATACGTGTTAATTCATTACGCACTTCCTTCACGGGGACGGTGTAATCGGTATAGATAAAAACAGTGCCCAATAAATCTGCTGAAGCCCGCGTCCAATTCTGAAATGGCTTTTCCAGAAAATACGATATAGGGACTACCAATCGCAACTGCAACATTGGAGAAATTGGGTATTGGGACAACAGTTACCGGACAGATAGAAATGAAAATTATCCCCGGGAAGGAAAGCGGTAAAATGGTGGTAGTTTTCAATTATAAAAAATAAGGAATAGTGAACTATAAAAAAACCGTCTCAAAACTTGATTTGGTG
>JBFZAU010000057.1:0-10557 GCA_041308825.1 Candidatus Omnitrophota bacterium | reverse complement strand
ATATTCTCGAGAGTATTTTAAGCCAGCCGCGCAATCCGCTTAAAGAGGAGGAGCGGGAGAATATTATCAATGAATTGGTTGATGAATTCGCCGGCCTGGGCCCCATCGAGCAATTAATGATGGACCCGGATGTCACCGAAATCATGATTAACGGCACGCACAATGTTTATGTCGAAAAGTTCGGTAAAAAAGTTTTAACCGGGATGCGCTTTGACAGCGACCAGCAGCTGATGTATGTGATCCAAAAGATTCTTTCCCCGACCAGAAGAAGAGTGGATGAGTCGGTGCCTTACACGGATATCTGTCTGCAGGACGGTTCGCGCGTGAATATCATTATTCCGCCGCTGGCCTTGGATGGTCCGACGATTACGATCCGTAAATTCCTGCGGGTAATTACTAAGGCCGAAGACCTGATTAAACTGGATACTTTGGACAAAAGAATGGCGGATTTTCTGATCGCTTGTATCAGAGGCAAAGCAAATATGATATTTTCCGGAGCGACCGGCAGCGGAAAAACGACGACCGTCGGGGTGCTTTCCGGTTATATCGGCGATGACGAAAGGACGATCACTATCGAAGATACGGCGGAGTTACATCTGGCTCAACCCCACGTGGTAAGATTAGAGACTAAGCCGCCCAACATTGAAGGCAAGGGGGAGATTACAATCCGGGACCTTTTCCGTAATACTTTACGTATGCGCCCGCAAAGGATTATTTTGGGTGAAATCAGAAGTGCCGAAGCCCTGGATATGTTGCAGGCGATGTGTTCCGGCCATAGCGGGGCATTATCGGTAATCCATGCCGATACACCTTTGGATGTTATGAATCGCTTGGAAACAATGATCCTGATGTCCGGGGTGCCGATCAGTCAGGAGGCAATTCACCGGCAGATTGTTTCGGCATTACATTTAATTATTCAACAGGATCAGTTAGTCGACGGTGGCCGTAAGGTTACCCGGATTAGCCAGATTAACGGCATCAAAGATGGATTTCCTAACCTTGAGGATATCTTTTATTACGATATCGAGAATGTGGATCGGGACGGCAAGGTGCACGGCCGTTTTAAAGCCACGGGAGTTATCCCGGTATTTTATCCGATTTTTGCTAAAAGAGGGATAACTTTAGATAAAGAGATTTTTAATAAGGATTAAAATGCTCTGGAGCAAAGCGTTTATTCCAACTTTAAAAGAAGTTCCTAAGGAGGCTGAGTCTTTGGGGCATCAGTTACTTTTGCGCGGTGGATTTGTGCGCATGCTGATGGCCGGGGCCTATACTTATCTGCCGTTGGGATTGCGGGTTTTGGAAAAAATTCAGGGGATTATCCGTCAGGAGATGAATGCAGCGGGTGCTTCTGAATTACTTTTGCCGGCGTTGCATCCTCTGGAGCTTTGGCAAAAAACCGGCCGCGATAAAGATTTAGGGGAGGTAATGTTTAAATTTAAGGACCGTCGGGACAGAGCTCTGGCTTTGGGGCCTACGCATGAAGAGATTATTACTGATCTAGTCAAGAATAATCTTTCCAGCTACCGGCAATTGCCTTTGGTTTTATATCAGATTCAGACTAAGTTTAGGGATGAGATCCGTCCGCGTTTCGGTTTGATCCGGGCTTGCGAATTTATTATGAAGGATGCTTATAGTTTTGATCAGGATGAAGCGGGTTTGGATAAAAATTACCAGTTGATGTTCGAAGCCTATAAAAGGATTTTTGCCCGCTGTGGCCTAAAAGTTTTAATCACCGAGGCTGACTCCGGAGTAATGGGCGGCAAAGTTTCTCATGAATTTATGGTGGAGGCGCCCTTGGGCGAAGATGTGGTTTGTTTTTGCCCGCAATGCGCATCGGTTAAATCCGCCAAGGGGGACCCGAGTTTATGCCCTACCTGTAATATTAATCTAAAGCTGGTTAATGCGATTGAGGTCGGCCACATCTTTAAATTAGGTACAAAGTACAGCCAAGCGCTGGCCGCTAATTTTTCGGACAGCTCCGGACAGCTTAAACCTTTGATTATGGGGTGCTATGGCATCGGAGTATCGCGCCTGGTTTCGGCGATTATCGAACAGAATCATGACGCCGACGGAGTAGTCTGGCCAAAAGAAGTAGCTCCTTTTGATGTGATTATTCTGCCGCTAGAGGCAGCTCATCCGGAATTGATGCGGATGGCGAATAGTTTGCATCAGGAGCTTGAAGCTTGCGGTTTAACTGTGCTTTTGGATGACCGGGATGAAAGGGCGGGAATAAAATTTAAAGATGCTGATTTGACCGGCATACCGGTAAGTATCGTCATTGGCAAGAAGGGCTTAGAGGAAGGAAAGTTGGAATTAAAGCTGCGTAAAGATAAAAGCATTCGGTTTGTGGTGAAAGAGGAGATACTTAAAAGTATTAAGGCTTAGGATTTAGCCGTATAAAAAAGTTGCAGGAGAGAGGGAATTAGGATGGATAGTCAACTTCAGGTGATTCGGGATGAGGTTCTCGATCGGCTTAACGACAAAAACGGTGAATTCAAAATTAATTTTTCCCAGGCCGCGCATACGGATTTTAAGCATTCGGTAGAGCTGATCTTTAAAGCGGTCTTGAAGAAAAATAAAATTATTCTTAAACCTGCGCAAGAAGAGGAGATTCTCTCCGAGATTATTGCGCATTTTGCCGGTTTTGGCCCTTTGGAGAATTTGCTTAAAGACCCGGAAGTCACCGAAATTATGATTAACGGTCCGCACCAGATTTATATCGAACGCAATGGCAATATCGAACCAACCGATATCGCTTTTGCCAGCCAGGAGCAACTTTTGCATTTAATCGACCGGATCATCGCGCCTTTAGGCAGGAGGTTATCGGAGTTTGAACCTTTTGTCGATGCCCGGCTCAAAGACGGTTCCCGGGTTAATATTGTCAGAAGCCCGGTTTCCCGGATCGGGCCGATACTGACGATCAGGAAATTTTCTTACCGTGTTTTACGTATGGAAGATTTACGTAACTCCGGAAGCATCAATGCGCAAACTGCCGATTTTTTAAAGGCCTGCGTGGTTTCCCGGTTGAATATGTTGATCTCCGGCGGTGCCGGAACCGGAAAAACCACGCTTTTAAACGCCTTAATTGATTTTATTCCGGAAAAAGAAAGGTTGATCACCATCGAAGATACCCGGGAGCTGATTATCTCCAGAAAACATTCCATACCGATGGAAACCCGGCCATTTAACGTTGAAGGTAAGGGCCAGATCAGCATCCGGGATTTATTCCGTAACGCCTTGCATATGCGCCCGGACAGGATCATTGCCGGTGAGGTCAGGGGGGAGGAAGTTTTGGATATGATCCAGGCGATGAACACCGGGCATGAAGGCTCGATGACTACTTTACATGCCAGCTCTCCTCTGGAAGCTTTGGATCGCCTGGAGATTCTGGCTTTAATGGGCAGCAAGAATATGTCCAGTGAGGTGGCGAGAAGGCAGATTGTCGGGGCGGTCGACCTGGTTATTCATTTAACCCGTTTTCCGGACGGCAAAAGAAGGGTGACCCAGATCAGCGAAGTGATTAAAGGCAAAGAATATGCGGTAGCCGATATTTTTGTTTTTGATGAAAATGCCGATCAGCTCAAAGCCACGCACCACATACCGGCTTTTTACAAAAAATTAAACCGGGTGGCTAATTATACCAGCGAAATTTTTAACCAGAGGTAAAGATTGGCTCAGGCGGGTTTGGTTAAAGAATTAACGGATTTATGCGGCGCTTATTTTGCCGGGCAGGATTTGGAGCTGGTGGATTTGATCTTGCGCCAGCAGGGAGCGCGTTTAATTATTACCGTTCTGGCGCACCGCTTGCCTAGTGGTATTACTTTAGCGGAATGCGCGCAGCTTGGCCGCAAGTTGAGGGACCTGCTGGAGGAAAAGCAGCTGGTCTGCGGTGATTATGTGCTGGAGGTTTCCTCGCCAGGTTTAGACCGGCCGTTAAAAGCGCAAAAAGATTTTTTACGTAATTTAAATCGGGAGGCGGTATTTTTTTTAAACGACCTGGTGGAAGGCAGGTGCCAGTGGCAGGGGGTAATCGTCAAAGTCGACGCTGCTGCAGTTTTTATTCAGGCCCCCCAAGGAGTTTTAGAGATACCTTTAATTAAGATCAATAAGGCACAATTGGTAATATAACAGGAGAATAAAAATGAGTCAGGAGTTGCTAGCGATTATCGAACAGATTGAAAGAGAAAAAGGCATCAAAAAAGAAATTATGCTGGAGGCGGTTGAAAGCGCGATGTTAAGCGCCGCCAAAAGAGTGATCGATTTAAAGCCGGATGAAGAGTTTAAGGTTCAGATCGACCGCGTAACCGGTGAGATCCGCGCCTTTCGCAATAATCAGCCGGTGACCAGTATAGATTTCGGCAGAATTGCCGCTTCTACCGCGCGCCAGGTGATTATCCAGAAAATGCGCGAGGCGGAGAAGGACGTGGTTTTTATGGAATTTCAAAGCCGGGTGGGGGAAATTGTCAGCGGCACGGTTTACCGTTTTGAAAAAGGCAATCTGATCGTGGATTTGCTGGGTAAGGCCGAAGGCGTCCTCTTAAAACGCGAGCAGTCTCCTAAAGAAGAATTTAAGCAGGGGCAGCGGATCCGGGCTTATGTGGTGGAGGTTAAGAAAGATACTAAAGGGCCGCAAATTATTTTATCCCGGGCACACCCTAACCTGGTGAAAGAGTTATTTGAGCTGGAAGTTCCGGAAATTTATGAAGGAATCGTCGAGATCCGAGGAATCTCCCGTCAAGCGGGAGAGCGGACTAAGATTTCGGTTTATTCTAAGAATGAAAAGGTCGATGCGGTGGGCGCCTGTGTCGGTATGCGGGGTAACCGGGTACGCAATATCGTGAATGAATTACAAGGTGAAAAGATCGACATCGTGCGTTTTAATGATGATGTCCGGGAATATATTAAGGCTGCGCTTTCCCCGGCCAAGGTTTCCGAAATAAAATTAGACCGGGATACCAATAAGGCCAGCGTAATCGTTGACGATGACCAGTTGTCTTTGAGTATCGGTAAGCACGGGCAGAATGTGCGCCTGGCTTCACGTTTGGTAGGTTGGGAGTTGGATATCCGCACCAAGAGTATGATTGCCGCTGAAGCTCTGGGCATTAAAGCCGAAGATGCTGCCGGGGCCCAAGTTGAAACCGAACCGGCTAAAACCCCTAAGGTCAAAAAGGCTAAAAAAGAGGCCAAGAAAGCGCCGAAGAAAGAATCCAAAAAAGAAACTAAAAAGGAATCAGGTTTAGCTGAGCTTTTAGGAATAAGCCAGAAGATTGCTCAGGGCCTACAAGAGGCAGGGGCCGCTAGCCTGGCAGATGTCGTCAAGCTGGGAGTTGAAGGATTGACTCAAATTAAAGGGATCGGAGAGAAGAAGGCCCAGAAAATTATTGCGGAGGCCAAGAAGCTGTCGTAATTATTAATGCCAAACTTGTCGTATAAGTTCGGCAAAGAGACCTGTGTGTTCAGCAGGCAGGCCTGCCTACCGGCAGGCAGGAAAGAGAAAATATGCCAAAGATTAAGAAAGAAAAAGCAGAGGTTAAAAAAACAATTAAATCTAAAGTGGAAGTAAAAACCAGAAAGCCAACGGTTAAAGCCGCTGCGGCTAAACTTAAATCCGCCGCTAAGCCGTTAAAACTTAAATCCGCGGCCAAGGGGATTAAAGAGAAACCCGCGCCGGTTTTAAAAACTGCTCCTAAACCGGAATCTAAAACCGCCCATAAACCTGAAATCAAGGTCGAGATTAAGCCGGTTATCCATAAACCTGAGGTTAAGGTTGAAGCGAGGGTAGAGGCTAAACCGGCAATTAAGCCGGAAATAAAGATTGAGGCTAAGCCGGTCCATAAGCCGGAAATAAAAGTCGAGGCTAAGCCCACCCATAAACCTGAAATAAAGATTGAGGCTAAGCCCGTCCATAAGCCGGAAATTAAAGTTGAGGTTAAGGCGGTTCCCGAGAAAGAAATTGAATTGGAGCTGCCGATTACCGTTAAAGACTTAGCGGTAAAATTACAGGAAAAATCTTCGATATTGATTAAGCATCTGATGGGTATGGGGGTGATGGTTGGGATTAATCAATCCCTGGATGAGGCTACCCTCGGTAAATTATGTTCAAAATACAGTTTTAAGGTAAAGCAGGCACCCAGTGCGGAAGAGGCGGCTTTGCAGGTGCATAAGAAGATCGATAAACCTCAAGAACAAAAGATACGCGCTCCGATCGTAACTTTTATGGGCCATGTTGATCACGGTAAAACCTCTCTGTTGGATGCGATCCGTAATACTAAGGTTACCGAAAAAGAGCATGGTGGCATTACACAGCATATCGGGGCGTATCGGGTCAGCCTGCCGCAGGGGGAGATTACTTTTTTAGATACTCCCGGCCATGAAGCATTTACCGCAATGCGTGCCCGGGGAGCACGCATCACCGATATTGTGGTTTTGGTAGTTGCGGCGGATGACGGGATTATGCCGCAAACTCAAGAAGCAATCGATCATGCGCGGGCGGCGCAAGTAGCGATTATCGTGGCAATCAATAAAATCGATAAAGCTGGGGCCGACCCACAGAAGGTTAAAAAACAGCTGGCTAATCTTGGTTTATCTCCGGAAGACTGGGGAGGTAAGACGATTACGGTTTTGGTTTCAGCTAAGACCGGCGCCGGAATTGACAATTTGCTGGAGATGATTTTATTGCAAGCTGAAATGATGGAATTAAAAGCTAATCCTGACCGCCCGGCAAACGGGGTAGTGGTGGAAGCCAGGATGGCTAAAGGCCGCGGCCCGGTAGCAACATTATTGGTGCAGAACGGTACTTTACGTTTAAATCAGAATATTATCGTCGGTAATCTCTACGGTAAAATCCGCGCGATGCTTAATGACCGGGGCCAAGTGGTTACGGCGGTGGGGCCGGGTGAACCTGCGGAAGTTTTAGGCATCAGCGGTATCCCGCAGGTAGGCGAACAGTTCTTCGTGATTGAGGATGAGAAAGAGGCTAAAGGCTTAATTGCAGCCAGGGCTGAAAAAGAAAAACAGCAACAGGTTAAAGAAGTCAAAAGAGTAAGTTTGGAAGAGCTGCACGCGCAGATTGCCGCCGGAAAAATCAAAGAGTTGAATTTAATTATTAAAGCCGATGTCCAAGGGTCGCTGGAGGCGATCAAAGATACCCTGGATAAACTGAATGTTTCGGAGATCAAGATTAATATTATGCATCTGGGGGCGGGCAATATTAATTCTTCCGATGTTATTCTGGCGGTAGCTTCTGACGCTTTGCTTCTGGGATTTAACGTTTCATCGGATGAGCAGGCCAAGGAGCTCATCGCTAAAGAAAAGGTGGAAGTAAAAATATATAATATTATTTACGAGCTGGCCAATGATATTAAAGCGGCGGTAGAAGGAATGCTGGACCCGAAACTTAAAAGAATATTCTTGGGCAGGGTGGAAGTTAGAAAGATGTTTAAATTGTCCCGCTCCGGATTGATTGCCGGTTGCTATGTCACTAAGGGCAAGATTAACCGTGGCGCGATGGTGACGGTTTTGCGCAACGGAGCGGTTACCTTTGAAGGCAAGCTCGCCAGCCTTAAACGTTTTAAGGATGATGTGCGCGAGGTAGGGGAAGGTTTTGAATGCGGGATTGCCGTAAGCGGGTTTGATCAGCTTTTGGAAGGCGACATTATCGAAGCGTACGATATAGAAAAGATCGCCAGGAAGCTTTAATGATGAAAAAAAGAATCTTAAGCGGGATGCGGCCGACGGGCAAATTACACCTGGGGCATTTAGCCGGCGCATTGTCTAATTGGGTCAAGCTGCAGGATGAGTACGACTGTTTTTTTATGGTCGCCGACTGGCATGCGCTGATGTCGGAGTATGAAAAACCCGATGCGCTTGGCGCCAATCTGCTGGATAACCTCCTGGATTGGCTGGCTTGCGGGATTGACCCCGAAAAATCCACTATCTTTATCCAGTCACGAATCCCTGAGCACCTGGAACTTTATTTCATCCTTTCTTTGATTACTCCTCTGGGTTTGCTTGAACGTTGTCCGACCTATAAAGAGCAGCTGCGCCAGGTAACTAACCGCGATTTAAGTACCTACGCATTTTTAGGCTATCCGGTTTTACAGGCAGCGGATATTCTGCTGTATAAGGCAAATTGTGTACCGGTAGGAGAAGATCAACTGCCGCATTTGGAATTAACCCGGCAGATCGTGCGCAAATTCAGCCATCTTTATAAAACGGATTGCTTTGCGGAGCCCGTAGCCTTGCTTACTCAGACTGCCCGTTTATTAGGTTTAGATGGCCGTAAGATGAGCAAGAGTTATGATAATTATATCGCTTTATCGGATACCCCGGAAGCGGTCCGTAAAAAGGTGCAGGCAATGTTTACCGATCCTAAACGCATCCGTTTAGCTGACCGCGGGCATCCGGATCAATGCAGCGTCTTTGCTTATTATGAGGCTTTTGCTCCGGATTTTAAAAACCCGGTGAAAGAACGTTGTGAAAAAGGTTCAACCGGCTGCACGGAATGTAAAAAAGAATTGGCCGGTTTGTTGCTTAGATTGCTTGAGCCGATTCAGCTCAAGCGGCAGGCTTTGGAAAAAGATAAAAAACAGATGCAGGATATTTTGCGCTGCGGACAGGATAAAGCTGCGCAGATAGCCAAGAAAACCATCGCTGAAGTCAGAGGACTGCTTAAGGTATGAACCCCGCATCTGCCAATAATTTAATGTTAAAATATTATGGTTTGAATAATTTAACAGGGAAGTACCTGGCGCTTAGCGAAATACTTCGCCTAAGAGGATGGGCGGGTACGCCTTGCGCGGCGATTGCGCCAGTATCGCCTGCTGGCGGAAAGGTGCGGGGTGAACTATAAAATCCGTTTAGATATGTTTGAGGGGCCGCTTGACCTTTTGCTGTATCTGGTCAAAAAAGACCATCTTAATATTTATGATATTCCGATCTCCCAGGTAACCCAGCAATATCTGGAGTATATTAATTTAATGCAGCTTTTGGATTTGAATATCGTGGGAGAATTTCTGGTGATGGCGGCAACCTTGATGCAGATTAAATCTAAAATGCTGCTTCCGGCGGAAGAATTAGCAGCCCAGGAAGAAACTGAAGACCCGCGCGCTGAACTGGTGAAGCGGCTTTTGGAATACGAAAAATTCAAGCAAATCGCGGAAAATTTAAAAGAACGGGAGGCTAGCCAACAGGAGGTGTTTAAGCGCCCTAAAAACGAGGAGGCCAAAGCCGCCTTAGAGGCATCCGGACAAGAAGAGGATAAATATTTCGAGGCGAATATCTTCGATTTAATTAATGCTTTTTCCCGGGCGCTTAAAGATGTGCCGCGCGAGGTTTTTTACGAAGTAATCAAGGACCAGCATACGGTCGAGCAGAAGGTGCATGACGTCCTGCATTTACTGCTGGTGCAATCGGAGATCAAGCTTGCAGATTTGTTCGCTAAAAGTAAAAGTAAAATGGAGATTGTGGTGATCTTTCTGGCGATCTTGGAATTGGCTAAAATGAAGGAAATTGTCGCTTATCAGAAAGCGCAATTTGAGGATATTATCATATTAAGGAATAAAGAAAATATCATCCCTTATGAGCGAAGAGACCAGGCATCCACTACTGAAAAGCAGCAGTAATCCTGCGCTTATCGATACAAAAGAGTCGGAGGAGGATATTGTTTTAAATATCTCTCTGCGGCCCAAGAAATTCGATGAGTTTGTCGGCCACAGAGAAATTGTGGATAATTTAAAGATTGCCATTCAGGCCGCCAGCCAAAGAAAAGAACCCTTAGAGCATGTGCTCTTAAGCGGCCCTCCCGGATTAGGCAAAACCTCTCTTTCGCATATTATCGCCCATGAAATGTCCGCCAAGATTACTGCCACCAGCGGCCCGGCGATTGAGCGGGCCGGTGATTTAATCGGTATTCTGACAAACTTAGAATACGGGGATATCCTGTTTATCGATGAAATCCACCGGATGTCCAAAGTAGTCGAAGAATTTTTATATCCGGCGATGGAAAGTTTTCAGATTGATTTTGTGATCGATAAAGGTCCGTATGCCAAGACGATTAAATTTAACCTTAAACCCTTTACTTTGATTGGGGCGACCACCCGGACCGGGCTATTGGCGGCGCCTTTGCGGGGAAGGTTTGGAATGTTTTACAGCCTGGATTTTTATAAGGTTGAAGAGTTGGCTAAGATCATTGAAAATTCCAGCCAGTTGTTATCGGTTAAGATTGAAGCATCCGCAACCATCGAAATTGCCAAGCGTTCCCGGGGTACTCCCCGGATTGCCAACCGGCTCCTGCGCAGGGTGCGGGATTACGCGCAGGTCCAAAAATTACAGCGTGTCGATCAGGCCGCGGCCGCCAAGATCCTTAATGAACTGGGGATTGATCGGGCAGGTTTTGATGATTTAGACCGTAAGGTCCTAAAATTAATCCTGGAATCATTTAACGGCGGGCCGGTGGGGATTGAATCATTAGCGGCCAGTTTGAATGAAGAGGTAGATACGATTGAGGATGCGGTAGAGCCGTATCTTTTGATGGCCGGATATTTAAAGCGGACC
>JBFZAU010000056.1:0-12782 GCA_041308825.1 Candidatus Omnitrophota bacterium | reverse complement strand
CCTCTTTGGAAAAGGCCTGGGAGATTAAACCTGTTGATCCGGATGTAAATTTTAACCTGGGGTTTGTTGCTTTTTCGCTGGGAGAGTATGAAAAATCACTTGTCTATCTTTATGCGGCGTTAAAAGCCCAGCCCAATGACCCTTGGGCGCACGAGTTAATCGCTAAGGATTATTGTAACCTGGGTGAATTTCAGAAGGCCCGCCAGCAGCTATTAACTGCTAAAGATTTATCCGAGAAGAATGGAGATCAGGCAGGGGCGAGACATCTTGGTGAGTTATTGCGTATCGTAGAAACTGCCACTCCTTAAGAGGATTAACTTTGTTTAAAATATATTTTGGCAGAGGCGAATTCGCTGGAGAATTTCGGGGGTTGATGCTAAGATAGGTTAAACGGGTGAGGGGAAAATGTCAAAACTACAACTATTGATAATCGAAGACGATAAACATATCTCCAAGCTGATAAAATATAATGCCGAGAAGGCCGGGTATGATTGTACGCTGGCCCAAGACGGGGAAGAGGCGTTGGATATTTTAAATAAGCAAGGGGCGGACCTGATTATATTGGATATTATGCTTCCTAAGATGGATGGTTTTGAGGTCTGCCGTGTAATTAAGCAAAGCCCAAAACTGAAAAATATCCCCGTAATCATGCTTACCGCTAAAGGGGCTGAGGTTGACCGGGTGGTTGGTCTTGAACTGGGGGCAGATGATTACGTAGTTAAACCTTTTAGCCCCCGGGAATTAATGTTACGGATTAAGGCGATTTTAAGGAGAGGCAAAACCGAAGAATTACCCAAAGACATTATCAGGAGGGGAGGGTTGGTTATCGATATTCCCAAGCACCGGGTAACGGTGAATCATAAAGAAATCGAACTTACTCCGATCGAATTTAAGCTGTTGGTTACGCTGATCGAAAGGACCGGTCGGATTCAATCGCGGGATAAGTTGTTGGCGGATGTCTGGGATATGCATTCGGATGTTTTTACCCGTACCGTGGATACGCATATTAAGCGCTTGAGGGAAAAACTCGGGAAAATGGGCAGTATTATTGAAACAGAAAGAGGCCTCGGGTATAGATGTAAAGAAGATGAAGATTAAGCTTTATTGGAAGATAGCTTTTATTTTTTGCATTGTTATTATTCTGACGATTACCGCAGGTTATTTGTATTTAGTGCCCCGCCTGAAATCCTACGTCGAAAATAATGTTACCACTAACCTTAAGCACCAACTTTTCTTAAGCCGGGATCTTTTAGGGGCGCTGCAAAATAACCGTTCCTCAAGCGTGGATTTTCAGGAGGCTGCCTCCAGCATTGGCAGGACCTTGAATTTACGGGCAACCATTGTTACTGCCGATGGGCAGGTAGCCGCAGATACAGACTTAACTCGTGAGCGGCTGTTAACTGTAGAGAACCATGCTGACCGGCCGGAAATCAAGGATGCCTGGGCTAAGGGGCTAGGGTTAAGTAAGCGTTACAGCTATACGGTTAAAAAAGAGATGCTTTATATGGCGGCTCCTTTTGGCCAGGGGATAAATCGGGCGATAGTCAGGCTTTCCGTACCACTGCGTGAGATTGACTTGTTACAGTCTAAAATCCGCGCTGTGGTGGGGATAAGTATAATCGGCATTCTACTTTTTAGCTTAGGGTTAATTATTTTTGTTTCCGTATTTATATCGCGTCCTTTAAGCGAAATGTCGGCAATTGCTAAAGCTATGGCTGGGGGTGATTTTTCACGGAAAGTCTATGTTCAATCGAAGGATGAGATCGGTGAGTTAGCCGTAGCTTTAAATGCCATGTCGGATGAGATTAAGAGTAAGATCCAAAGCGTAAATTCCGAAGGGGCTAAACTTGATTTAGTCTTATCCAGCATGTTCGAAGGTGTAATCGTAACGGATGCGGATGAAAATATTATTCTGGCTAATCCGTCTTTAAGAAAGCTCTTTTTGATTGATTCTAACCCCGAGGGGAGAAAACCCCTGGAGGTTATCCGTAATAATGCGGTGGATGATATGGTAGAAAGAATTATTAAAGATAAGCAGCAGTTAGCGACCGAAGAAATCGTGATTAATTTACCGGAAGAAAAGATTCTTAAAGTTAACGGTGTGCCGATTATGAGCAATAACCGTTTAGAAGGCGCCATCCTGGTTTTTCACGATATTACCGAATTAAGGCGTCTGGAAAAAATACGTCAGGATTTTGTGGCTAATGTTTCCCATGAGCTGCGTACGCCGATTGCCAGCATCAAAGGTTATGCCGAAACTTTACTGGATGGAGCGCTGCAGGATAAAGCCAACGCCAAGGAGTTTATCAGTATTATTTATCAGGATGCCAACCGCCTGGCAGCATTAATTAACGATCTTTTGGAGCTTTCCCGGATCGAGTCAGGTAAACTTAAAATGTCGCTTACTGAAAATGATCCGGTTTCCTTAATCAAGAAAGGCATCATGGTCATTGAGCAGCAAGCTAAGGCCAAAGCTATTATTCTATCCCTTGAGCTTCCTCAGGGGCTGCCTAAGGTCAGAGTGGATGAAACAAGATTTGCGCAAGTGGTTATCAATCTACTGGATAACGCGATCAAATACTCCTCCGAAGGAGCAAGGGTAACTATTTCGGCTAAGGTGGCGGATAATTTCTTGCAGATCGATATTTCAGATACCGGTATGGGTATTGCTGAGGAAGACCTGCCGCGGATATTTGAGCGGTTTTACCGTGTAGATAAAGCCCGTTCCCGTGAACTGGGGGGTACCGGCCTTGGCCTTTCCATTGTTAAACACATTGTATCTGCTCATGGCGGCCAAGTCTGGGTAAATTCCCGGTTAGAATCAGGCTCAACTTTTAGTTTTACCGTTCCCCTGGCTTAAACAGTTTTTTCAATCCAACCCCTCCTTTAACTCATCAAAAACAATTCACAAATAATTCACCTTGCCTTAATGATTTTGTAACCTTAAGTTTATATACTTTACTTGTATATAAACAGTTATGCTTTTTAATTGAGGGCGGCATATGTTAGCAAAAAGGAAAGTTTTGATCGTAGAGGATGATAAGGAATTGGTGAAGCTAATCGCTTTCCATCTGGCCACTGCCGGTTATGATGTGCTTTCTTGCGGTAATGGCATTGAAGCACTGGAGATTTGCGAAACCGAAAAGCCTGCCTTAATTATTCTGGATATTATGCTGCCCAGGCTTGACGGTTGGGAGGTCTGCCGCCGCCTGAAACTTAATCCTAAAACCCGGTATGCGCCGGTGATTATGTTGAGCGCCCTGGGAGAGGTAAATGATAAGCTCAAAGGTTTTAATCTGGGCACAGATGATTATGTGACTAAGCCTTTTAGCCCCAGAGAGCTGGTGGTAAGGGTTAAGCGGATTCTTTCCCGGTTTGAAGGTAACCTCCCAAATCCCAAGGCGGTTAAAATCGGCTCTTTGGAGATAGATGGAATAGATTTTGCGGTCAAACGGAATAATCAGGAGGTGGTACTTACGGAAAAGGAAAGGGGTATTTTAAAGCTTTTAATGAATAATACCGGAATAGTTTTAAGTCATAGTACTATCCTGGATGAAGTCTGGGGGCAGGATAATATTGTTGAGTATGGCAATATTGATGTGCATATCCGCCACCTGCGGGAAAAAGTCGAGAAAAACCCCGATCAGCCGCAACTGATTAAAACCGTTAAAGGTAAAGGGTATAAGTTCGAATATTAAAGTTCACCTAAAGTTCACAATCGCTTAAGGATTTCGTTACATGGGTTTAGTAAGCTTAAGGCGCAGGCAGAAGGGAAGGCAATATGGGCAAAATGGTGGTTGATCTAACTAAAAAGATAGCTGATTATTTAAGGGCAGTCATCGCTGAGGAATTAAAATCAATGGATGCCTTTTATCAGCAATTTGATTAAACAATCAGATGGATAAAGCTAAGCCGGGAAATAATAAAAAAGTAATGGTGGTGGAGGATGATTGCGGGATTAACCGGCTCATTTCTTACAATTTGACTAAAAACGGCCTTAATCCGGATTCTGTTTTTGATGGATTGGTCGCCCAAGAGAAGCTGGCGAATGAAGTTTTTGATATTGTACTACTAGATGTGATGTTGCCTGGAGTTGATGGTTTTCATCTTTGTAAATCGATTAAAGAAAACCCCGCGGCTTTTAAAACTTTTGTGGTTATGTTGACCGCGAGGGCTGAGCCCCAAGATAAGCTTTATGGTTCTTTGGTCGGAGCGGATTACTACCTGACCAAGCCTTTCGATGTTGCCCGGTTAATGGAGATTGTTAAAGAATTGATTAATCTACGGGCCAGGGATTATTCGGTAAGCAGCGCTCCGGCAGGTTAAGTACGCCTAAGAGCGGCTAAAAGGAGGTAAGAAAAAAATGAATACTATGTCGCCGATCCGTAAGGATTTTTTGGCCAGCAATCTCAGGAGTCAGCTGGGCAGGTTAAGTAGTATCTTGAATAATATAGAGGAAGAAAGGCTGATTGACGTTGAATGCGCCAACGATTCATTGAAGGAAGTTGAGCTGAATTTACGTCAAATCCGCAAGTTATGCGTAGAAGGTTAATTAGAAAAGGAGGAGTCGTGATGAAAAAGTTGTTAATTGCAGTACTGCTTGGAACTTTCTGTTTAATGAGCGCAGGCATCCAGGCTTCCTATGCAGGAGAAATCGATTTATTGTTGAAAAAATTAGTGGAAAAAGGCGTTTTAACCGGGGCAGAAGCCCAGCAGGTCAAGATTGAGACCCAGGAGCAGGTAAAGAAAGAGATTGCTACGGGTAAGTCTTCTGCTTTACCGGCGTGGGTACAAAACATTAAGCTTAAGGGCGATTTACGCTTAAGGTATCAGTATAAGCATGATGATTCTAATCAGCCGCTTGATCCAAGAAAAGATACCAATATTGCCCGCGTGCGGATGCGCTTGGGTATCGAAAGCCAGATTAATAATAAACTTTTGGCGGGAATTGGTATTGCTACCGGTGACGGAGATGCCCGTTCAACCAATATATCATTTGGTAGTACCAATCAGAAGAAGGAGATTAGGCTTGATTATGCCTATGCTAAATACAGCGCTTTACCGTGGTTAACCATTGTTGGCGGTAAAATGTTGCCCGGGGATGTATTTTGGGAGCCGACAGATTTAATCTGGGATACGGATATAACTCCTGAAGGAGCTGCATTTGGTTTAAAGAAAGCATTTGGCTCTAAGGTAGGTACGTTTATGAACTTAGGTGTATTGATCATGGAAACAGAATCAACTACTAATGGCGATCCGATGATGGCTTATGTTGTGCAGCCAGGGGCAACCTATAAGTTCAACGATGCTATTTCATTAAAGGGCGCTTTTGCTCTTTATAATTTTTCCAATGTTAAGGATAAAAC
Organism: Candidatus Omnitrophota bacterium; assembly: GCA_041308825.1. Classification (GTDB taxonomy): domain Bacteria; phylum Omnitrophota; class Gorgyraeia; order Gygaellales; family Profunditerraquicolaceae; genus UBA6249. The sequence goes on along the minus strand of JBFZAU010000056.1, from coordinate 7,416 downwards.
CTCCAGTACCAGTACCCCGATGAAGAGCGGACAGACCAATAGCATGAATAGTTCAAAATGGAAATATGATTATCAGATGATCACTCCTTCTTTAGAGCTTAGTATTAAGGAGCCCTTGAAGGCGATTGGATTGAATGTGGAGTCTTTAAAGTTATTCGGTGAATACGTGAATAACATGGCAGTTTCTAAGGGCGCAGATGGTTTTTCTGCGGGATTCCAGTTTGGTAATGCCAAGGTTGAAAAATGGGGGGATTGGCAGTTTAGGTATGTCTATGCCATGTTAGGTAAGGATGCGGTGCTTGATATTCTGCCTGATTCCGATCGTTATAGCGGCAAAACTAATATTCGCAGCCATGAAGCATCGATCACTTATGGTTTAGGAAAAAACACCTCCTTAGGGTTTGATATCTATCGCTCTTGGAGTATCGCTAACCGGAATCAAACCAAGCCAGAAACCCTGGTGCAGGTTGATTGGAATATGAAGTTCTAGGATGACCCGGAGGCCAAGCACCTTGCGCTAATTGTACAGTGTGAGGTGCTTAGCTAAGGGGTAAAGGATTAAGCTGGCATAGGTACATAAAAAGAGGAGAATGAAGATGAAAAGATTAGGAATGTTAACGTTAATAGGCATTTTAGGATTAGGCCTGATTATGCCCTGCTATGCGGAAAAAATTGTGGTAGCTGGCTCAACAACCGTTCTTCCGATTGCGCAAAAGACCGCTGAGGTTTTTATGGATGAGCATGCCGATGCCGATATCTCGGTACGCGGAGGTGGCTCAAGCGTCGGAATCGCGGCGTTAATTGACGGTACTTGTGATATTGCCGATGCATCTCGTGCGATAAAAGATACCGAAATACAAAAAGCTGCCGCTAACGGCAGGGATCCGGTGGCGCATATTGTAGCGATGGACGGAATTGCGGTAGTCGTCAATAAGTCAAATCCCATTGCCAAGTTTTCTAAAAAGCAGGTGCGGGATATTTTTACCGGAAAAACCTCTGACTGGTCGCAGTTAGGCGCTACTCCCGGAAAGATTGTGGTGGTTTCCCGTGATACCTCAAGTGGAACCTTTGAGGCTTTCGGCGAGTTGGTAATGAAGGGGGAGAAGGTCATGCCGGGAGCGTTAATGCAGGCTTCCAATCAGGCAGTTGCTCAAACGATCGCCCAAACGCCGCAAGCCATCGGTTATGTGGGGTTAGGGTTTATGTCCGGGGACCTTAAGCCGGTTGAGATAGATGGCGTGATGCCGTCAAGGGATACGGTGCTTTCAGGGGAATATCCGGTCACTCGCCCGCTTTTTATGTATTCTAACGGTAAACCTGAAGGGTTAGCTAAAGAGTACCTTGATTTTGTCAAAAGCGAAAGAGGCCAGGATTTAGTAGAAACCCAGGGCTATGTCGGGTTAAAATAAAGCGTTTACCCAATTTATCCTGACAAACGCGGCAGGCTCATTTTGGCCTGCCGCGCCCATATTTATAATCATATGTCATATCAACGGATAAAAGAAAAAGTTTATCAGTGGATTTTTACGATTTTGGCTTTTGCCTCCCTATTCTTTTTGATCGGAATAGTAATTGTTTTATTTAAGGAAGGTACCCCGATTTTTAAGGAGGTTGGATTTTGTAAATTTATTTTTGGGCAAAAATGGTATCCTACGTATAATCCTCCTGAATTTGGCATCCTGCCGCTTATTTTAGGTTCTTTGTGGGTTACGGTTGGCGCCTGTTTAGTCTGTATTCCTTTAGGGGTGGGCAGCGCACTTTACCTTAATGAAATCGCGGGTTTTAAGCAAAGGCAGTTTTTAAAACCGATTATCGAATTATTGGCCAGTATTCCTTCGGTAGTTTACGGTTTTTTCGGTTTAGTGATCGTGACGCCATTTTTACAGAAATTATTTCATCTTCCTACGGGGATGACGGCATTAAACGGCAGCCTGATACTTGGGTTGATGGCTACTCCCACTGTATGCAGTATTTCCGAAGATGCTTTAAGTTATGTGCCGCGTTCTTTCCGGGAAGCCTCCTTTGCCGTGGGGGCAAATCGTTGGCAAACCTTAACCCAGGTGGTTATCCCGGCCGCCGGATCAGGAATTTCTACCGGGATAATTTTAGGGATGAGCCGGGCAATCGGGGAAACGATGACGGTATTAATGGTTGCCGGCGGCGCAGCGGTAATTCCGCATACATTCTTGGAGCCGGTGCGGCCGATGACAGCGGCGATTGCCGCGGAAATGGGGGAGGCGCCGATGGGGGGAAGCCATTATCATGCGTTATTTGCCATCGCCCTTATTTTATTTCTGATTACTTTTGTTTTTAATATTATTGCCGAGATTATCTCTCGAAAGTTTAGGATTAAACTAGGATTAAGCGGATAAGCCGGCAGATTTAGTTTAAAGGCGGATAAGAACCGTTAGGCTGCTGGGAGATGAAAAGGGAGCAAGAAGGATGAAAAATAGCATTGTGCAAAAAATTGGTTTCTCTCTGATTTTTCTCTGTATCTTCCTGACTTTATTTTTTCTGGGCACAATCATCTATTTTATTTTTGCCAAAGGAATGCAGGCAATCTCCTGGAGCTTTCTAACTCAGGCGCCGCGCAATGCCATGACCGAAGGCGGGATTGCCCCGATTATTATCGGGACATTCTATTTAACTTTAGGGGCAATGATTTTTGCTGTCCCTTTAGGCCTAGCTTGCGCTATATATATATGTGAATATTCTCCTAAGAGCTTTGTAGTTAATATTATCCGGGTTAGTATTAATAACCTGGCGGGAGTTCCTTCGGTTGTCTTTGGCCTTTTTGGATTAGCCGTTTTTGTTAATTTTTTTGGATTCGGAGTTTCCATTCTTTCCGGAAGCCTGACTTTGGGGATCTTGGCTTTGCCTTTGATTATTTCTGCATCTCAAGAGGCTTTAGTGGCTGTGCCGCATTCTATCCGCGAAGCCTCGCTTTCCTTGGGGGCGAGTAAATGGGAAACGATTAAAAGGATTGTTTTGCCTACTGCTTTGCCGGGTATCCTGACCGGAGTAATCTTAAGCGTAGGCAGAGTAGCCGGTGAAACCGCGCCGATTTTATTTACTGCCGCGGCCTTTTACAAGCGGGGTTATCCTAAATCTGTTTTTTCCGAAGTAATGGCCCTGCCGTATCATATTTATGCGCTGATGACGGAAGGAGCGCATCCGGCTCAACAAAAGGTAATTGCTTATGGGTGCAGCCTGGTGCTTTTGTTTTTAGTTTTGTTTATTTCGGGGTTTGCGATATTTTTACGACAAAGACAGAGGAGTTTTTATGGATAACCAGGTAAAAATGCAGGCAAAAAATGTTGATTTCTTCTATGGGAAAACCCAGGCGCTTAAAAATGTCAGCCTTGATGTTTATCTAAACAAAGTTACGGCGATGATCGGGCCATCAGGATGCGGAAAGTCGACTTTTATCCGCTTATTTAACCGGATGAATGAGCTTGTGCCCCATACTTCTCTTTGCGGAGAGATTTACCTTGATGATCTGGAAATCAACGCCCCGGTGGTTGATGCGGTAGATATCCGAAGAAGGGTGGGGATGGTTTTCCAAAAACCCAATCCTTTTCCTAAAACAATCTTTGAGAATATCAGCTATGGTCTGCAGGTTAATGGCATAAAAGATAGAGCCTTTATTCAACATAAGGTAGAAGATTCTTTAAAGAAAGCGGTAATTTGGGATGAAGTTAAAGACCGTTTGCAGGATAGCGCCTTAAGGTTATCCGGGGGCCAGCAACAGCGTTTATGCATTGCCCGGTGCTTAGCGGTAGAGAATGAGGTGATCCTGTTTGATGAGCCTTGCGCCAGCCTTGATCCGATATCGACGGCTAAGATTGAAGAATTAATCCTGGAATTGAAAAAGGATTATTCCATCGTCATTGTAACGCACAATATGCAACAGGCAGCCAGGGTTTCGGATTATACAGGTTTTTTTCTTTTGGGAGAGCTAATTGAATTTGGCAAAACCCAGGAGATTTTTACTGCTCCTAAAGATAAACGAACTGAGGCCTATATTACCGGCAGATTTGGATAAATGAAAAAGGCGCTATTTGTTTGTATTGAAAATTCCTGCCGCAGCCAGATGGCGGATGGATTTGCTAAAGTTTTTGGGCAAGGCAAGATCGACTCTTATAGTGCCGGATCGCGGCCCAGCGGCAAGGTTAATCCCGATGCGATAAAGGTTATGCAGGAGGCCGGAGTTGATATTTCTGAAGCCAGCTCTAAGGGGTTTAGCGATTTACCGGTTAAACAATTTGATTATGTGATTACGATGGGTTGTCAGGATACTTGCCCTTTTGTACCGGCCAAAGAGCATATCGACTGGCAGATTACGGACCCTAAAGGTAAAGATTTGGATTTTTTCAGAAAGACCAGAGACGAAATAAAAGATAAGGTGACCAACTTTATAGAGAAAGAGGCCTAAAGTGGAAAGACATCTAGATCAAGAGTTAGTAGATTTAAATAAGCAATTACTAAAGATGGGGTCGTTGGTTGAAACAGCTATCTTTGAATCGGTGGAAGCACTTAAAGAGTTAAGCGCGGAAAGAGCAAATAAAGTAATTCAAGACGATAAAGCGATTGATGAACTGGAGAATGCGATTGATGAACGCTGCCTGGATTTATTGGCCCTGCAACAGCCGATGGCTATAGATTTGCGTTTTATCACCATGTCGATGAATATCGCTACCGATTTAGAAAGGATTGCGGATTTGGCGGTTGACGTAGCCCAAAGAGTTTTAGATCTTGTCGGCAAGCCTCTGCTTAAGCCCCTGATTGACATTCCGAAACTGGCGGAAGTAGCGAAAAAGATGTCCCGGGATGCTTTAGATGCTTTTGTGAATAAAGATGCGGATTTAGCCGCCAGCGTAATTTTGCATGATAATGAAGCTGATCGATTACGCAACCTGGTGCAAAAAGAGTTGATCGAGGATTACATGCAAAAAAATTCATCTACCGTTACTCGGGCGGTCCCGCTTTTATTAATTGCCCGCCATCTTGAAAGGATCTGCGATCACGCTACCAATATTGCTGAAGACATCATTTATTTTGTGAAAGCCGATGTTGTCAAGCACCATCCGGAAAGATTAGAAGGTAATAGTTAATTATTTATCTGTCCGCCAAATATAATTTTGAATTTAAAATACCCTTGCGCGGTAACATTATAGCAGAGCAAAACCCGCGGGGGTTAAAGCATATTATCACGATGAATCTTTTGCTAAGATTAATCTTTTTTGCCTTGTTGCTTATCTTGCCCGATAATTTATTGCTGGCCGATACGCTAATACTTAAATCAGGCAAGGTTCTGGAGTGTAAAATCTTAGAAAAAACCAAAGATTATATTCGAATTGAATACGCCGGCCAGCCCCTGTATTACGAAAATAAGTATGTCCAGCAGATCCAGGAAACCCCTTTTGTGCCTGAAGCAATTGTGCTCGAGCAGCCGCCAGTTAGCGCCGAGGAATGGAGCAAGGAAATTGCCGATGAAAAGGGGCTTAAAAACAAAAATTCTGGGATCAAGGCGGTTATTTTGGCTCATCCTTCTTTGGGCAGCTCTCCGTTATCTGTAGTTTTCGATGGATCAAACTCTTCTTCTCAAACAGGCAAAATAGTTTCCTACTACTGGGATTTTGGTGATGGGGATACGGCCGATCAGGTTAAGGTTAAAAACACTTTCTTTAGTCTCAGTTATGGCTCCAGACTATATACTGTCAAGCTTACCGTAAAAGATAATCAGGGTAACACCGCTTTTGCTTCTTATCCTATCTCTGTAACTAACAAGAATTTATAACCGCAGTCTTTGCATGTCTCCAAACCGCACAGAGTTTATTGTTTACTAAATATCCGTATTATAATATAATACTCGCAATTCGATTTTAGCTACCCTGCAGGGCGTTTAGTGGTATTGTTTAAGTATGCTCTCGTGATTGATTATGCGGGTGTTTTGTGCAAATAAGCGGAGGAAAGATGTTTAAAAGAGCATTTTTGGTTTTGGCCGGAATTTTACTTACGGTTTCTGCATACGGGGCTAAAAACAGCAATTCGATTCAGATTAAAGGTTCCGATACGATGGTTAATCTGGGCCAGGCCTGGGCCGAAAAATATATGGAGGAAAATGCCGGAGATTTTGTGGCGGTTACCGGTGGAGGAAGCGGGACCGGGTTATCCAGTTTAATCAGCGGGACCTGCGATATTGCCTGTAGTTCAAGAAATATCAAGGAAAAAGAAATTACCCTGGCTAAGCAAAAAGGAATAAACCCTTATGAAGTAAAAATAGCTTTGGATGGTTTAGCAGTGGTTGTTCATCCTGCCAATCCGGTAAGCAATCTTACTCTTGATCAGCTGTCCGGTATCTTTACCGGAAAGATCACCAACTGGAAAGAGGTCGGCGGCTTGGATCAGAAGATTGTTGTGCTTTCCCGGGAAGTCAACTCCGGGACCCATGTTTATTTTAAAGAACATGTTTTAAGACATGAGGATCCCAACAGCAAAGAAGAATTTGCCCCGGGGGCCCTGCTTTTGTCTTCTTCTCAGGCGATTGCCGATGAAGTAGCTCAGAATCCCTCGGCCATCGGTTATTACGGTATGGGGTATATCAGCGACAAACAAAAACACATTGATGTGGCTAACGATGAAAAATCCCCCTATATCAATCCGAATATTCAAAATGTCATCAGCGGTAAATACCCGATCTCCCGGCCGCTTTTCTTTTACACTAACGGCCAACCGCAAGGCCTGGTTAAAAAATTTGTAGATTATGCTTTATCTCAAGAAGGCCAGGAGATTGTTATCCAGACCGATTTTGTTCCGGTAAAAAAATGATCTTAAGGAAGTTAAAAGAATTTTTTATTCAGAAGCTAATCCTGATTTGCGGGTTAGCTTCTATTTTTTTCGTCCTGCTTATCTTTCTGTTTTTAACTAAAGAAGGCCTGGCGGTTTTAAAAACCGTGCGCCTGCCTGATTTTATATTCGGTAAGAATTGGTATCCGATTTCCGAGCCGGCGCAATTGGGGATATTGCCGTTGATCTTCGGTTCCCTGATGGTTACTTTGGGGGCGGCGATTATTTCTATCCCTATCGGTGTAGCCTGTGCCATTTATATCGCCGAAATTGCCCCGCTTAAAATCAAGGAAATTTTAAAAGCCGGGATAGAATTATTGGCCGCCATTCCCAGTGTGGTATTAGGCTTTATCGGGATGGTGACTTTAGTCCCCTGGGTCAAAAGCACATTTAATTTACCTACCGGATTAACCGCTTTGTCCGGCTCAATTATCCTGGCTTTTATGGCGATGCCGACAATTGTCTCGGTTGCTGAGGATGCATTATATTCGGTGCCTAAAAGCTATAAAGAAGGGGCGTTTGCTTTAGGGGCGACGCATTGGCAGACAATTTACCGGGTTCTGTTGC
>JBFZAU010000055.1:0-10251 GCA_041308825.1 Candidatus Omnitrophota bacterium | reverse complement strand
ATTCTTGCACAATCCAAGAACGCCCCTGTTCTTCTAGTACAAGTAAAAAACTACTGATTTTGGTAACCTGAGCTCTTGATAAACCTTAAACGGCGCTATCTCCTCTTTCCCCGGTTCGTATCCTGATGGCGTCTCTAACATCATAAATAAAGATTTTCCCGTCTCCGATTTCGCCGGTCTGAGCATGATCAATAATAACCTTACATAATCTTTCCGCGTCCTGATCCCTGACGATAAGCTCCATCTTGGCTTTCGGTAATAGTTCGACTTTGTATTTTTCGCCCCGCCATTGCTGGACAACGCCATTTTGTTTGCCGTGTCCCTCAATTTCAGAGATCATAATCCCGGTTACCCCGGCTTCTCTTAAGGCGCTGCGAACCTCTTCAACGCTTTCCGGCCTGACGATCGCTTCGATTTTTTTCATTTTTATCCTCCTTGAAAAATCTTACTCTTGCTGATTATCAATAAAACTATAGATAGCCTTTCTCCCGTAAAATTCAGGATAAGCTGAATTCCCATGCTCCCCGATATCCAGCCCTTCAATTTCCTCTTTAAGCGAAACCCTGATACCCATGGTATATTTAAGCAGCAGCCACAAAACCAGAGAAACGCTAAAGGTAAATACTGCCACTCCCAAAACTCCGGTCAATTGCTGCATTAAAAGTTTAGCCCCACCTCCGTAAAATAAACCGTTGCCCGTGGCGGTACCGGCAATTTTATCCTGCGAGAATAAGCCTACGCAGATTGTCCCGAAGACTCCGTTGACCAAATGCACGGAAAGCGCCCCCACCGGATCATCAATCTTAAGCTTATCAAACATAATTACAGCTAAGACTACCAATATCCCGGCAATTAAACCGATAATCAGAGAGCTGGGCACACTGACAAAAGCACAGGGCGCGGTAATCGCAACTAATCCGGCCAGGCAGCCGTTTAAGGTCATCCCTAAATCCGGTTTACCCAACAAGACCCAGGATAACAGGGTGGCGCTGATCGTGGCCATTGCCGCCGCCATATTCGTGGTGATCGCGACATGGCTAATCGCTATCGGATCGGCCGACATCGTAGAACCGGGATTAAAACCAAACCAACCGAACCAAAGTACAAATGTTCCTAAAGTTGCCATTGATAAACTATGGCCCGGTATCGGGTTAGTCCGGTTGTTGGTATATTTACCAAAACGCGGGCCCAAAACTAAAATTCCGGCTAAAGCTGCCCAACCCCCCACTGAATGCACAACGGTTGAGCCGGCAAAATCAAACATCCCCTTTAATTGCAGCCATCCTCCACCCCAAATCCAGTGCCCCACAATCGGATAAATAAACATTGCCATTAAAAATGAGAATACAATGAATGACTTATATTTAATTCTTTCAGCAACCGCCCCCGAAACAATGGTTGCCGCCGTCCCGCAGAAAACTAACTGGAAGAAAAATTTAGCCCACATCGGGACACCTGTCCAAGAAAGCGCGGAATATACCCCTTTATAAGCCTCTCCGGTCGCCGGTGAGTTATCCAGGCCGCTGGCAAAGAAAAGACCTTTTAAACCGATCCAGGGGCTTCCGTCACCGAACATCAGCCCCCAGCCAAGCAGCAAAAAGCCCAGTGAAGACACGGAAAAAACCACAAAGTTCTTGGAAAGAATGTTCACGCAGTTTTTCGAACGGGCAAACCCGGATTCAACCATCGCAAAACCCAGGTTCATAAAAAATACCATTTTTGCGGTGATTAAAACCCAAATTGTATCGATGATCACCTTCATATCCATAATTGCATCCTCCTTGTCTTATGCCAATAAAGATTAAAACACATAGTTTATGTAAATTCCGCCGTAAAGGCGGTTCTTCTGATTACCGTTATTCTTGTCGCTTAGATTGCCCCAGGGCACCGAATAATTGATATTCGGCTTACAGCTCAATCCTTTATATAAAGGTATAGTCACACCGGTGCCGATTGCGGCATCTCCGCCTTTACCCCGATAATACTGTTTGTTGTTATATCCGACATGCCCGGAAAAATCCAAACTCAGACTGTATCTTTTCACCGCAAACGGTATGCTGTGCGCTAAATTAAGTACGGTATAGCTTCCTTGACCGCCGCCATCCTCTTTTCTGCCGTAATCATAATAATAGTAAATTGATGGGGTAAGCGGCAACTTGCTAAAAGTAACCCCGCCATAAAACTCACGGCTAAAACCCCGCGGGGCACCGTCTGTAGGATAGAAGTCAGGGAAATCATAATAAGTATGCCCAACCGATAAGGCCAGCATGGAAAAACTGTAAGTATAGTCGAAAATATAGTCGGTTTCGCTTGATCTTAAGCTGTCTTTATTCTCAAGATCATGACTTACCCAGATCCCTAACTTGATCCTACCGAATTTGGACTCAGGGCTGCGCAGATAAAACCCCGGCTGCACTACGGCATCCCCGTCCAGCATAATCCCTCTCCACATATATAAGGAATTAAAGGCCAGATCTCCGGAAACCTCAATTCCAGTTTTGGATAGCAGACCATCCAGAAGCCCTTCATCAGCTTTGACCTGGCTAAAGATCAAAGCGGTAAAAATTAAACTTAAACACAACCCCCATCCAAACTTTTTCATACTCCCTCCTTTTAATAATAAAGGCGCCTTAACCGTTTTATGCAAACGGCTAAGACGCCCGCGTCTTAAGACTCCACCGTAAATTCCGGTGGATTTGCCAAACATTAGGCAATAAAAAAGCGCTCTATCTCTAGAACGCCCTTGTTTAAAACTTACACTTCAATGTGCCCTACATCACTACAAGTAAAAAATACTTTAATCTGGTAACTAAATTAAATTTTTGCGAAGCAAAATTTATCCTGAGTCCACAATAAGCTTTTATCTAGAGACGAAGGATCTCATCTATCCTGGTATTTTTGCGCCTTAATCCTGATCTTGCTTATTATCTTTACCACGCTCACATGGGACAACCCTAAGTGCTTACCTATATCCCGGGTGGTTAACCCCTGGCTGCAATATCGCAGAACTTCTTTCTCTTTCCGGCTAAAACCGTTATTCTGAATACTTTGGGCTAAAAGTTTATTATGCACATCCTGCCGGCAATCCGGACAAGCCAAATATCTACCCAAGATATCCTCCACCGTTGCTTCTTCATTAGCTGCCAAAACCGCATCGATACTGACGATATTTGAACGCTCATTTACCTTGCGAATATAGTTCTTCAGGTGGAAGTAACACCCTTGCAGGATATAACTATCGGTTTTATCTGCAAGTTTTCCCTTTAAAAAATCGCTCCACAGATGGATGGTGGCCTCCTGATAAAGATCATCATGGTTAAATGAACGGTAATGCCCATTCAAACGCCAGGCGATCCTTCTAATGGTAGGAGATAATTTTTGATGTAGCTCTTGGAAACTCATTGTGACTTCCTTTTTGTTTAGCAGCCAACTGTACTTAACTTGTCGTGGGACAGTCCTACTGGCTACGCGTTATTCTTGTATTCAACAAAAAAACGCCCTTTCCCGGATAATCTGGGCAAAAGGACGTCTTGGTCCTGACAAAACAAAAAGTCTTCGGGCAATTTATCTGCCAGAAGACTTCTTCGTCTTTGCTACAACCTTGTACGATTAAAATATACCACAACTGCGGCCTTTGTCAAGCAAAAATCTATCCGGATTTTACCAAGCTAAAGCTGGTTCTTCCCCCGGATCTCTTTAGCCAAAATAATTGCTTCGGCTACTTCGCGCATGGATTTACGGATATCCATGCTTTGCTTCTGGATCAACCGGTAGGCCTCGGCGGAAGAGATGTGTGCGTCTTGCGAAAGGATATCTTTGGCACGTTCCACCAGCTTACGCGTAGTTAACGCCTCTTCGGCAGAGCTGGCTCTTAAATCCAATTCCGCATTCTCAATCGCAATCGCCGCCTGATTCGCTAAAGCTGTAAGCAGATCTAATTCGGATTTGGTAAATTTATGCTGCTTGGATGTATAGCAGTTTAAAACTCCGATCACTCTGCCTTTAACCGCCAGCGGCACGCAAGCTAATGAACAAACACCCTCTTTTCTGGCCACATCCTGGTTTAAATAAAGCTGGTCTTTTTTTACATCTAAAACGCAAATGACTTTATTTTCTTTCGCCGCTACTCCGGCGATACCCTGGCCTAAAGGAATATTCGGTTTTTTATTATAGGCTTCGGATATCGATTGTGTAGCCTTGATTACTAATTCATGCTTATCCGGATCAAGCAGCATTAAAGAAGAAATCTTGGAGTTCATTACCTCAGCGGTGACCTGAACAATCAGACGCAAGAGCTCCTCTAAGTACATCCCGGAAGTAATCAGGTTAGCAACCTTGGAAATGGCTTCAATCTGTTTTACATAAATCTGGAAATTATCTTTTTTATTGCCTGCCACTTATCTTCTCTTTTCTAAGAATCTTTTAATCCTAACCAATGCTTCTTTTAAGTTGTCTAAACTTGAAGCGTAAGAAATCCTAATATAGCCTTCACCGCAGGACCCAAAAGCTGTTCCAGGAACAACCGCTACCTTCTCCTCTTCCAGCAGCTTACGCGAAAACTCCATCGAAGATAAGCCTGAACTTTTGATCGAAGGAAAAAGATAAAAAGCCCCTTGCGGACGCAAACATTTTAACCCCAAAGCATTCAGTTCCTCAGTCATCAGTAAACGCCTGCGGTTATATTCGCGTTTCATCTGATCTAGCGACCTTTTACCGCTGACTAAAGCCTCGGCAGCGGCCATCTGGCTGGTAATCGGCACACACATAATCGTATATTGATGGATCTTGGTCATCGCTGCGATAATTTCTTTAGGGCCACAGACATAACCCACCCGCCAGCCGGTCATGGCATATGCTTTGGAAAAACCGTTAAAATATAAGGTATTATTCTTGGCTTTGGGCAAAGCTGGAAAAGCGGTATGGTTAAAATCATAAGTCAGGTCACCATAAACCTCATCGCTTAAACAAAGTACTTTATGTTTTAATAAAATCTTATTGATTTCCTCCAATTCCTTACGCCGGTAGGAAACTCCGGTGGGATTAGTCGGATAATTCAAAACTATCCCTTTGGTTTTCTGATCAATATGTTTTTCCAAAAGTTTAGGGGTAATTTTAAAACCGTCTTTTGAGGTATCGATATAAACCGGCACACCGCCGGCTAATTCGGTCACCGGGCCATACGAAACATAGCTGGGTTGAACCACCAATATTTTATCACCCGGATTAATCAGTGCCCGCAACGCTAAATCCAAGCCCTCGCTGACTCCTACGGTAATTAATATTTCTTCATCCGGGCAATATTCAAGGCCAAATTTATTCTTGAGGTGCCGGTGGATCCCTAAACGTAATTTATAGAGACCTTTATTCGAAGTATAACTGGTAAACCCCTGTTCTAAAGAATAGATCCCGGCCTCCCGAATCTGCCAGGGGGTGACAAAATCCGGTTCCCCTACCCCTAAAGAGATCACATCCTTCATCCCCAGCACCAGATCAAAAAATGCCCGGATTCCGGATGGCTGCATTTTTTCTACAATTTTCGAGATCTTCATTTTTTAACTTTTGCTGCTAATTAATAAGATATGGCTATTCTTTCGTTTTTATTCGCTTTATGTTTTAGAATTACGCCATCTTCTTTATATTTTTTTAATAAAAAGTGGGTGGCCGTACCGCGCACATGTTCAAGGCAGGAAAGTTTCTCAGCGACAAAATTAGAAACCGTATGCAGGTTCTTGCCTTCCACCACCACTAATAAATCGTAAGTCCCGCTGATCAAATAACAGCTGGTCACCTCCGGGAATGAATAGATCCGCTCGGCGATCTTATCAAACCCTAAATCCTTCTGCGGAACGATATTGACCTCGATCAATGCCCGCACCTCAGACTCATAATCTTTAACCAAATCCTTGTTGATTACCGCTTTATATTTTAAAATTGCCCCTTCTTTCTCATACTTTTTAATCGTCTTTTTTACTTCATCCGGCTTCTTACGGGTCATTTTGGCGATATCTTCGATGCTGGCCCGGCCGTCCTTTTCTAAAATTTCCAATATCTCATCCATGGTCGCCTCCCTTATATCTTACAAATTTCTGCGCCTCTTCTTTTATGCTCGGATCTTTTATGCATCCGGATTACTTTATCCACGCTCTTTTTGGCAGCAGCCTGCTGCTTACGGTTACAGAGCCGGTCAAGAATATCATCCAGCTCATTATAAGTAATCCCCATTTCGCCTTCATCGGTCTGCCCATTCCAGAGTCCGGCGGTCGGGGCCTTGAGAATAACGCTTTGCGGGATTCTTAATTCTTTCGCCAGCTGGCGTACCTGGCGTTTAAATAAATCGGCGATCGGCAAAAGATCTACCCCGCCATCCCCGTATTTAGTAAAATACCCCACCATTAACTCCGACTTATTACCGGTCCCGCAAACTAAGTAATTTAATTTATTGGCAAAATAATACAGGGTACACATCCTCAGGCGCGGTTTAAGGTTGCCGCGCGCCAGGCTCACTGCACCCGGTAGAATCTTCAAAAAATCATTGTAGACCTTGGATAAATCTACTAATTTTGACTTAAGCCCCAGCTTGTGAGCGACTAACTTGGCGTCTTTAAGGTCCCGGGGATGGCTGTTGCACGGCAGAAAAAGCACCAGCAGCTTATCCCTTCCGACTGCCTGTTTCGCCAAAGCCGCAACCACCGCCGAATCAATGCCTCCGGATAACCCCATCACAATACCCTTAGCATTCGCATCTTTTACTCTTTGCTTAATCCAGGAAATAACCTTATTTTTCATTTATAAATCTCCGGCAGGAACACAGCATAGTACTAATATTTTAATTATAATAGCACAACCGGTAAGCGGGTCAAGGGGATAATAGAAGGCTTATTTGAGCTCTTCGGGATGATGTTTGACTACTTTTGCCTCAACCATATAAATTACATCCTCAGCAATATTGGTCGCATGATCACAAATCCGCTCCAGATAGCGCACGATCAGCAAAAGCGCCACCGCCCGGTCGGCAGTTTTTGCGTCACGCGCTAAGTATTCATTAATTAACTCGTCTTGCACTAAGTTCCGCAAACGATCAGCCTCGGAATCCTTAAGCACCACCTGACGGGCAAGCAAAGCGTCTCTTTTGACAAAAGCGTCAATCGCTCCCCCGACCATCTCCTGAGAAACCTGCGAAAGCTTAGGAATATCTACCAGGGGTTTGAGCAACGGTTTATTCATTAATTCCAGCGATTTCTGCGAAATATCCAGGGCAATATCGGCGATTCGCTCTAATTCCGCATTAATCTTCATTCCGGTAGTAATGTACCTTAAATCCCCGGCCATTGGCTGATAGCGGGCGATCAAATCAATGCATTTCTCATCGATCTCTAATTCCAACTCATCGATATTATTATCGTTACTAACCACCTCCTGCGCCAAGCCTTGATCGCGATTCTTTAAAGACTCCACCGATTTAAAAATGGCTTCTTGCGCGAAAACCCCCATTTTTAAGATATCTTTATGCAATTCTTTCAATTCTTCATCCAAATGCCTTAACATTTTTTCCTCCTCGCGCAAAAGCGCATACTGGCGCAATTCATTATAAACGTCGGGTGCAGTCAATCACTGCTAAAAATTAACCGTACCTACCGGTAATATAATCTTCCGTCCGCTTATCCTTAGGACTGGTAAAGATATCCTGCGTTTTGCCAAACTCCACTAACTCTCCTAAAAGCATAAAACCCGTCTCATCCGAAACCCGGGCTGCCTGCTGCATATTATGCGTAACAATGATAATCGTATAATTATGTTTCAGTTCGCGCATCAACTCTTCAATCCGGCTGGTAGCTTGCGGGTCAAGGGTCGAGCATGGCTCATCCATCAGTAAAATTTCCGGCTTTACCGCAATCAACCTGGCAATACAAAGCCGCTGTTTTTGCTCTAGCGATAAGGTGAGCGCGGATTTATTAAGCTTGTCCTTTAATTCATCCCACAAAAGAACCGAATGCAGGCTAGCTTCGACTATTTCATCCAGCTTAGCCTTGTTAAGATTTTCCGCGTGCACCTTCTGCCCAAAAGCTATATTCTCATAAATGGATAGCGGAAAAGGATTGGGCCGCTGAAAAACCATACCCACCTTCTTGCGTAAATTTACCAGATCCCTTTTAGGTAAAATAATATTTTCCCCGTCGATAACGACTTCCCCGCTGACCCGTACACCTTCAATTAAATCATTCATCCGGTTAAATACTCTCAGCAGCGTAGATTTACCGCAACCCGACGGACCGATCATTGCCGTAATCTGCTTTTGCGCAAAATGCGCGCCCACATTGATCAATGCCTGAAAATCACCGTACCATAAGTTTAAATTACTGACCCTAATCTCCGCCATTATCCGAATTTCCCCCGAATATAATCATCAGTGCGCTGATCAAGCGGTGCGGTAAATATTTTATCCGTCCGGTCCAACTCTATCAGGTCACCCGACAAAAAGAAAGCCGTACGGTCACCAACTCTAGCGGCCTGCTTTACATTATTCGTCACCAAAACTAAAGTATAATCCTTCTTCAGTTTGAGCATTGCTTCTTCGATCTTGGCGGTTGAGATCGGATCAAGACTGGAACAGGGCTCATCAAACAAAATCACATCCGGCTCAACCGCTAAAGTCCTGGCGATACAAAGCCTCTGCTGCTGGCCACCGGATAATTTAAAAGCCGAAACATCTAGGCGGTCTTTAACCTCCTCCCAAATATAGGCTTGCTTAAGTGAACGTTCGACAATTTCAGAGATCCTGCGGCGACTCCTCTCTCCGTGCATTTTAACCCCATAAGCAATGTTGTCAA
The DNA here is from genome assembly GCA_041308825.1 of Candidatus Omnitrophota bacterium. Taxonomy (GTDB): domain Bacteria; phylum Omnitrophota; class Gorgyraeia; order Gygaellales; family Profunditerraquicolaceae; genus UBA6249. Next base: position 1,423 of record JBFZAU010000055.1, on the reverse strand, counting down.
AAATAGACAGTGGTAGCGGCAGGGGCAGGGCAAAAACCATCCCTACTCTTTTGCGTAAGAATTCGATATCTAGTTTCCTTATATCTGCGCGATCATACTCAAGCCACCCACTCATTTTAAAACCGGGGTGCATATCGTTTAAACGATTAAGCATACGCAAGAAACTGGTTTTCCCGCTATTAGAAGGGCCGATTACACTCAAAATCTCATTGGCCATCACCTCGATATTCACCCCTTTTAAAGCGTGAATCTGCCCAAACCAGATGTTTAAATTTTTAGCGCTAAATTTTACCATTTTTTCTTTTTTCTAAAGTTAGTACGGATAATAATCGCTACTAAATTCATCATTAAAACTAAAAACAATAAAACCAAAGCTGTGCCGTAACGCACCTTTTCATCGACATTAGGTACCTGGGTAGAAATTACATACAAATGATACGGCAAAGCCATTGCTTGATCAAAAATTGATTTAGGCAGCTGCGGCAAATAAAATGCTGCAACCGTAAAAAGAATCGGTGCGGTTTCTCCGGCGGCCCGGCCAAGGCCCAGGATCGTACCGGTTAAAATGCCGGGAATAGCGTTGGGCAAGACAATATGCCTGATTGTCTGCCATTTACTGGCCCCTAAAGAAAGGCTGACCTCCCGAAATGACTGCGGGACACTTTCTAAGGCTTCACGCGAAGTAGTAATGATGATGGGTAAAATCATAATCCCCAGGGTAAGTGAACCGGAGAGAATCGATGCGCCGAATTTTAAAAAAACCACAAATAAAGCCAGGCCGAATAACCCATAAACTACCGAGGGCACCCCGGAAAGATTGACAATCGCCAGTTTAATGATCCGATTGAGTAAATTATCCTTGGCATATTCGCTTAAATAAACCGCAGCCAACAGCCCGATCGGCAAAGCAAAAATAATTGCTCCCAACACAAGATAAAGCGTCCCGATAATCGCCGGGAATATCCCCCCGGCGCGCATCCCCTGACGGGGAATATCGGACAAAAACTGCCAATTAATTGCCGGCAGCCCTTTTTGCATGATAATCACCACGATCATCCCAACCGGCACAACAATTAACAATGTAGCCAAAAACAAAAGAAAAAATGCGATTTTTTGCGATCTTTGAGTATTACGCATCAATGCCTCTTATGTAGAAATAAATCCGCGGTCACATTAATAATAAAGCTTATAATGAATAAAACTATGCCGATAGCAAATAAAGCAAAGTAATGCTCACTACCCACTACTGCCTCTCCCATCTCTGCGGCGATCGTGGCAGTAAGTGTACGCACCGGTACTAAAATACTCTGCGGGATGACCGCGGCATTGCCGGTAATCATCATTACCGCCATGGTTTCGCCAATTACCCTGCCGATACCCAACATAATTGCGGCGACAATTCCGCTGGAGGCAGCCGGCAACA
>JBFZAU010000054.1:0-7597 GCA_041308825.1 Candidatus Omnitrophota bacterium | reverse complement strand
CGATGGTAAGCGGGGATTTGTTTTAACCTTGCAGACCCGCGAACAGCATATCCGCCGGGAGAGGGCCACCTCTAATATCTGTTCAAATGAAGCTTTGTGCGCTTTACGCGCCGCCATCTTTGTTTCGCTTTTAGGCCGGGCGGGTTTTGTTGAGCTGGCCCGGCGTAACTATGATAAAGCGGAGTTTGCTAAAGATATATTATCCAGGATTCCCGGAGTAGAAGTTAAGCGGTCTTCCCCGACCTTTAATGAATTTACAGTGTTACTTCCCCGGCCAGCCGATGAAGTAGTCCTGCGGATGATTGAAAAGGGTTTTGCCTGCGGTTTTCCCCTGGGTAGATTTTATAAAGGGATGGATAATTATTTATTGATTGCGGTTACCGAGAAAAGGACCAAAGAAGAGATTCGCCGGCTAGCCAACAGCCTGGAGGCGGTGCTCTGAAATAGCGTACCTTCTGTATATTTAACGGGTAACGCCGGCAGGATTTAATAAATTAAACAGGAGAGAAGGTAGAGGATGCAATTAATTTTTGAGAAACATAAATCCGGACGCAAAGGGTTTTCCTACGGTGCATCGGATGTACCAAAATCTCAACCGCTGGCTAAGAAATATTGTCGCAGCCAGGATGCGGATTTGCCCTGCTTAAGCGAGCTGGATGTGGTGCGCCATTTTACCAATCTTTCGAGGCTTAATTTTTCCGTGGATACTAATTTTTACCCGCTGGGTTCCTGTACGATGAAATACAATCCGAAATTTACCGAAAAAATTGCAGCCCTGGAAGGATTCTCCCAATTGCACCCTTTATTGCCGCAGCTTTCAGGCGGCGGGATGCTCGCCCAGGGGTCATTGCAGGTTTTATATGAAACCGAAAGATTATTGTCCGAAATTACCGGAATGCACGCATTTACTTTGCAGCCTTTAGCCGGGGCGCACGGTGAATTGACCGGGGTGATGTTGATCGCTGCTTACCATAAGGACCGGGGCAAGCCGCGTAAATATATAATTGTGCCGGATTCATCCCACGGTACTAATCCTTCCAGCGCTGCGATTGCCGGTTACGCAGTAAAAGTTATTCCTACCGGCAGTGATGGTTATATGGATTTAGCGCGCTACAAAGCAGAATTAAATGATCAGGTCGCGGCCGTCATGTTAACCTGTCCGGATACTCTGGGGCTTTTTAATCCTAGAATAAAAGAGATTACCGATTTAGCCCACAGCGTGGGGGCATTGATGTACTATGACGGGGCTAATCTTAATGCGCTGTTAGGAAAAGCCCGTCCCGGAGACTTGGGTTTTGATGTGGTGCATATAAATTTGCATAAGACTTTCGCTACCCCGCACGGTGGAGGGGGTCCGGGAGCGGGTCCGGTGGGGGTGAGTGAAGAATTGGTTAAGTTTTTGCCGGTCTCCAGGGTAATCCACAGGATTGATGGAACTTATGCGTTAGATTATAATTATCCTAAGTCTATCGGTTACATTGCTCCATTCTACGGGAATTTCGGAGTGATCCTTAAAGCCTATGCTTACATTCTGGTTTTAGGCCGCCAGGGGTTGATTGAGGCGGCAGAAATTGCCGTACTCAACGCTAATTATTGTTTGGCACGGCTTAAAAAATATTATGATCTGGCTTTCGATAAAACCTGCATGCATGAATGCGTATTTTCCGCATCGCGACAGGCTAAGAGCGGGGTACATGCTTTAGATATTGCCAAATACCTGATTGATCAGGGGTATCATCCGCCGACGATATATTTCCCGTTGATTGTTAAAGAAGCATTGATGATTGAGCCTACGGAAACCGAATCCAAAGAATCCCTGGATGCTTTTATTGAAACGATGATCGAAATTGCGGTTTTAGTCCAAAAAGACCCCGCGCAAGTTAGCCGGGCACCCCGGAATATGCCGATTCAGCGGTTGGATGAGACTAGGGCAGCGCGGATGCCTGATCTTTGCTGGAAAAATCCGAAAAAATAAAATGCCAACTTTTCGCCTTATCCGTTCGAAAGCTCTGGGGGCAGCCAGAAATATGGCTGTGGATGAGCTAGTCTACCGGCGTTATCTAAATGAAGGTATTGGCGTATTGCGTTTATACAGCTGGAAGAATCCTTCTTTTACCTACGGATTTTCACAAAAACCGGATGGCGTATTGAATTTAGCAGCTTGCGCAGCCGACGGCGTAGAAGTCGCTAAAAGGATTACCGGAGGCGGAGTTCTTTTTCATGATGATGAAATAACCTATAGCTTTGCTTGTTCCAAGTCCGATGTCGGCGAGCCGCAAGGAGTGTTTGTCGACTACCGAAATATCTGTCGCTTTCTCATTCATTTTTATGAATCATTAGGATTACGAGCGGCTTTTGCTTTAAGCGGCCCTGATTTCCGCTGGCAACCTGCGCCGCATGAAATTTGCAGCGCCGCGCATGAGAAATACGATATCGTGATCGCGGGCAAAAAAATCGGTGGCCACGCCCAAAAGCGTAACCGTCAGGTAATTTTTCAGCACGGTGCAATCCCCCTGCGGATAAATTGGACCCGGGCGGCAAAATATTTTAAGGTTTCCAGTGCAGGGTTTTCGGCTTATGCGACTACCTTAACGGATGAGCTAAATGAGATTCCACCCAGAGACGTTTTAGAGCAGAAGCTGATTGATGCTTTCAGTTTGGCGTTTAAAATCGAATTTATCGAGGAAGCCTTGATTGATGATCAAGCCGGCATGGTTGCATAAAAAGATTAACCTGAAGGACTGCGCGCAGACAAAATCCATATTATCCGGTTTAGGGATAAACACCGTCTGCGAACAAGCGCTTTGTCCGAATCTTAGCGAATGTTTTTTGCATTCAACCGCGACATTTTTGATTTTGGGAAAATATTGTACGCGTGATTGCCGTTTTTGCAATATCACTAAAGCTAAGCCTTTACCGCCGGATCCGGATGAGCCGCAAAAAGTAATGCAGGCGGCCAAGCGGCTGGGATTAAAGCATGTCGTAATTACCAGTGTCACCCGGGATGACCTGGTTGACGGGGGAGCAGGTATCTTTACTGCTACAGTAGAATTGATCCGGCAAGCTTTACCGCGCTCGCAAATCGAATTACTGATTCCTGATTTCGCAGGTTCTTTAGCTGCGCTTAAGGCGGTGGCTTTAAGCGGTGCGCAGATTATCGGGCATAATATAGAAACGGTGCCCTCGCTTTATCCGGTGGTACGGTCCCGGGCAGATTATGAACGTTCATTAGAGGTATTGCGTGTTTTAAAGCGGGTTGCTCCGTCGATTAAGACGAAATCCGGTTTAATCTTGGGGTTAGGGGAAAATGATGCGCAGGTTCTAACGGTGATGAATGATCTACGGCTGGCTGGATGCGATTTTTTAAGCCTGGGCCAATATTTGGCTCCTTCCACTAAGCATTATCCGGTTAAGGAGTATGTTGCTTTGGAGAAGTTTGATGATTACGCCAGGCAGGCAAAAGCATTAGGTTTTTTGCATGTAGAGAGCGCTCCGTATGTGCGCAGCTCTTACCGGGCGGCAAAATATTTATCTTAAAGAAAGCGAGTTTTTAAACTATGGCCAAAGTGAATATGGATGTCCGTTTATTGGAAGTAAGCCAGAATGCTATTGCACTGATTTATGCATCTTGCCGGCAATGTTATAGCGATAAATTTGCCGCCGATATCTTTTCCGACTCAAAGATAGACGTAAAACAGCAGGAGGAGTTTGTAAAAAAAGTAGTTTCATCCGGACACCTCTCTCCGCTGGAGCATGTCAAATTCAGTTTTGCTATCCAGGGTGTTTCCCGGGCGCTGTCGCATCAATTGGTTAGGCACCGGCTGGCCTCTTATTCCCAACAGAGCCAGCGGTATGTTAAAGAAAAAGATTTTGATTATATTATCCCTCCGTCGGTTGAGTGCAATAGCGTAGCCCGGAATGAATTTGAAAAGTTGATGAGTACGATTCAGAAAAGTTATACCCAATTACTTTCTCTGCTTGGTGAGGACAACTTGAGCCAAGAGGCGGCTAATCAGGATGCCCGCTTTGCCCTGCCGCAGGCAGCGGAAACCAAAATTGTGGTAACGATGAATTGCCGGGAGTTGTTACATTTTTTTCAGCACCGCTGCTGTGAGCGCGCGCAATGGGAAATCCGGCAATTAGCACAAAAGTTGCTGGCGATCTGCCGTAAAGAGCTGCCGGCAGTTTTTGCTTTGGCCGGAGCCAAGTGTGAAGGGTTGGGTTATTGTCCTGAGGGGGAAAAATTTTGTTGCGGTAAATACCCGGTTAAAGCCTGATTATCCTGAACCAGAATAAATAATGAAAAGCAATAGTTTTGTTGAACGTACAATTGTCGGGGGGTTGTCATTTTTAAAGGATGCGATCAGTGCCCAAGATTGTGCTTTGAAAACCGGTTTTTTGCAATCGCTGGATCCCCGGGTTAAACTAATTACATTTCTGTTCTTGATTCTTCGGGCTCTGTTTTCGGCAGGGATACCAACTTTATGCTGGCTATATCTGTTCTGCCTGGCCTTAGTTATTTTCTCTAAAATTAATTTATGGTTTTTTTTGAAACGTACCTGGATTTTTATCCCTCTGTTTTCTTTATTTATCGCTATACCGGCACTTTTCGGGCCGGGTGATCCCTGGGTAATTATGAATTTAGCGGGAGTAAGGATGATGATTACCCGCCAAGGATTTTTAGCTGCGGCAATCTTTGTCATTCGTTTGCTTACCTGTTTATCCTGGGTGGTGCTTTTAGGGCTGACGACCAAACATTTCGTTTTACTTAAGGCGCTAAGAATTTTTAGGATTCCGCAGATTTTTATTATGGTTTTGGGAATGACCTACCGTTATATTTATCTTTTTATCGGGATTATTCAGAATACCTATTTGGCGATTAAAAGCCGGATCGGTTACGGGGTAGAGTATCAACCGGGGCAGGAGATCGTAGCCTGGAATATTGCTGGATTATGGCATCGTTCAGTCGGGATGAATGAAGAGGTTTATAAAGCGATGCTTTCCCGCGGCTGGAGCGGGCAGGCTTTATCCTGGGACGATTTTAAGTTCAGGGCGCAGGATGCCTTATGGATTTTGGCAGCCGCAGCGGTGATATGGATAATTTAATCTTTGAATTAAAGGACGTTTATTTTTCTTACTTGGGTAAATTTCCCGCCCTCTGCGGGATCAGCCTGGGTATCCAGCAGGGCCAGAAAATCAGTATTGTGGGGGCAAATGGCTCCGGTAAGTCAACTTTTTTGCAGTTGCTGGACGGCCTGATTTTCGCCGACCGGGGTACGGTTAATTTCTATGGAAAAAGCCTTTCCCCCGAAGCCTTCATTGACTTTAAGTTTTCCCTGGAGTTCAGGCAGAGCGTGGGTTTTATTTTTCAGAATTCCGATGTTCAATTGTTCTGTCCGACGGTTAAAGAGGATATTGTTTTCGGGCCCCTGCAGTTAGGCTTACCGAAAGATATTATACAAAGCCGTTTGGATAAACTTTGCGCTGCTTTAAGGTTGGATGGGTTGTTGGATCGCCCGCCGCATCAATTAAGCGCCGGAGAGAAACGCAAGGTGGCGATTGCCGCTACTTTAATCAGCGAGCCGCAGGTGTTGATCCTGGATGAACCGACGGCTGGCCTTGATCCTTTGACCACCCGGACGATTATTGATTTATTGACGCAAGAGAATAATTCCGGTAAAACCATTATTACCGCCACCCACGATTTACATATTGTGGAGGAGGTATCGGATCTGGTGTATGTCTTTGGCCGGCAGAAATCAATCGTTAAATCAGGGCCCGCCGCAAGCATTATTCATGATAATAAGTTGCTTGAGGAAAATAATCTGGTGCATATCCATGCCCATCGGCACCAGGGTAAGGTGCATGCCCATTTGCACCAGCATTTAGATCATCATCCGGATGAGCATTAGGAGTAGCTGCGTTTTATTTCAGAAAGGGTTAGAAGAATGAGTAAAGAGAAGGTATTTTACGTACAACTTAAAGGCCGGCAGAAGTTTTTACGCTTGTTCGGAGACTCCAGTAAGCTGAAAGGTTTACGCAGCGGGTACGTAGTTTTAAAACCCAGGGCTTCGATCGGAGAACATAACACTGGCTCATCTGAAGAGGTAATTGTCGTAACTGAGGGCCGCGGCCTGGTAAGTTGCGGTAGCTTTAAAGCGCTGAAGGTCAAAAAACATTCATTTATTTATGTCCCGCCCCGCACTCCGCATAATGTTATCAATACCGGCAAAGTTGCGCTAAAATATATTTATACTGCTGCCCGGGCTTAACTAAAATCGCAAAGACTTATATTCTGACAACAAATTACGTTATTTAACTTAAACCGAAGAATTGCGATATCTTTGTGATTCTAGAGGGTTTAGGTAAAAATACCTTGTAATGCAAGCAGTTAGGAGTAAAATGAATTTGCTCTGGAGTAAATACCTTTGGCGCCAATCTTTTTTTTGGGGGCAGCATGGCAAAAGTCCCGGCGGAAGCTAAAACAAAAAAGAAATATTCGATTAAACATAAGATAACGTTATTTATTCTGTTATCTTTTTTTGTTTTCGGGGTCTTAGGCTTGAGTTTAATATATCGGATAGAATACAATTTGTTAAACCAAACAATCTCCCGGGATTATTTATTATTGGCTAAGTCGCTGGGTAGTGCAATGAATAGAATTATTACCAGAGAAATACGCAGCACCCAAACTTTTATGACCTCTTCCGAGCGTTTACTCATGGTTAAACAGCATAATTTAAAATATGCCGGGATGAGCGAGCAGGCAAAAGAAGCGTATTTTAAGGAGATGGACCAAAAATGGGAGACCGCTAAAGATCAAGATGTTTTGATTACGGAATATACGCAGAGTGCCGCCGGCAGGCGTTTGAGGGAGATAACGGAAAATGATCCCAGCATCGCAGAAATTTTTTTGACCGACAAATACGGCGGATTAGTCGCTGCTTCAGGGAGAACATCTGATTTTTTTCAGGCGGATGAAGTATGGTGGCAAAAATCGTTTAATCAGGGCAAGGGGCAGATCTTTATCGATCCGGTTGTGCTTGACGCATCAAGCAACGCTATAAGTTTTTCTATAGCCTTGCCAATAAAGAATGAATCGCAGGAAGTAATCGGCATATGCAAGAATATTTTGGAAGTGGACCGGTTGTTTGAGCCGCTTAAAAATTTTAATTTTGGCATCAGTGGCTATGTCGGGCTCTTGGATAAGGAAGGTTATTTTATATTCCACCCCCGGGTTAAGCCAATGTCCTATAAGCTTCCGGATAAAGTTTTGAGAATGTTTAATTACCAGGATCAGGGCTATGTGATGATTGATCAAAATGACAATCTGCATCGTAAAGCAGCGGGTTATTATTTTTCGAAAATTAAACATCCTGTTTTATCTCAAAGCGGCGAAGAGTGGTGGATCTGTATTGCTCAGAATAAGGATGAGATTTTTGCTCCCTTGTCTAGGCTGATCCTAAATTTTACATTGGCAATTATTTTTATGTCGGTGATAACCGCAGTTATAGGATTTTACTTCGCTAAACTGTTGGTGACCCCGATCCTTAAGTTGCGTGATGCCTTGGGTAAGGCAGCCGGTGGAGATTTCAAT
>JBFZAU010000053.1:0-14225 GCA_041308825.1 Candidatus Omnitrophota bacterium | reverse complement strand
TGGCTCGCCTGGTTTAATCGCGCCAACCGGTTTTGATAATCGCTTATTACTGCAGAAGGAGATCGTCAATGTTGATTAAGAAGATGTTAATGCTTATATTTTTCGCTATGCTTATGTTGGAGCTGGTGGGCTGCGAAGCTTTCGTGCGTAAATTTACCCGAAAATCTAAAAAATCCGATACTCCGATTGAAATGGTGTTGGTTCCGGAAGAATATAAGGGGCCGAATATGAGCAAAGAGGAGATTTACCGCCAGTATTACACCTACTGGAGAACTTGGCATGATGAATTGCTTAATTCTCTGGCGCAAAGCGCAAGTTTAAAGAAAAGAATGGATTGCGCCGAGCAGGCATTAAAGAACCTGGTTTATTTGAGAAATATGCTGACAGCTGATGGGCAGAAGAGTTTTGATGCGCAAATCGCCAGGTTAAATGATCTGTTGGGGGAGATTAAAAACGATCCTTACGGGGGTAATAATAGCCGTTCATTCAGGGAAGCGGAAAAAATTAAGTCAAGTATCCATAAGGGCTTTATCTACCCTAAGATAAAGCATTATTTATTATGATTTTAGAGACAATTAATGTCGGAGTAATGCAGGTCAATTGTTATGTTTTAGCTTGCGCCGCCGGTCAAAGCGCGATAATTATCGATCCGGGGGATCAGGCGGATAAAATCAAGGATGTTTTAAAGCGGTATCAATTAAAACCTGCGATGGTAATTAATACCCATGGCCATTATGATCATATTGGCAGCGATGATGAATTCGGGGTATTAGTCTGTGCACATAAAAAAGACCTGCCGATGCTGCTTGACCCGCGGAAAAATCTTTCGGCCAGCTTTTCGCTGGCTTATAAAGTCAGTTCTGCGCTTAGGCCGTTGGAGGACAAAGAAGCTATCATTTTGGATTGTTTGGAGCTGGAGGTAATCCATCTTCCGGGGCATACTCCCGGCGGTATCGGTTTATTGATGAAAAAACCTCAAAACGATATTGTTTTTACGGGGGATACGTTATTTTGCCAGGGGGTAGGGCGCTGGGACCTGCCCGGTGGAAGCCAGCGCGACCTCGAGGAAGCGATTCGGCAAAGGCTATTTACTTTACCGCTTTCGACCAAAGTTTATCCGGGGCACGGTTCATCCACTACCATCGGCAGGGAAAAGAGCGGCAGTTCGTTTAGTTTATAATCAACGCGCCATTTCTAGTTTATTTGTTATGAGGATAGAGAGGGCCAGGTAGAAAGGAAGGGCGGGGTGAAAGAGCTGATCGATTCATTCTTAGATTATCTTTCGGTTGAGCGCGCCCTGGCCAACAACACGATTGTGGCCTACCGGGCGGACTTAAACCGATATTTAGATTTTATCGATAAGCGGGGGATTACCCTGCTCTCTAAAGCCGCCAAAAGCGATATTGTGGATTTTATGCTGGCGCAAAAAGACCAGGGGATATCGCCAACCAGTATTTCGCGGCGCCTTGCTGCGATCCGCATGTTCCACCGGTTTTTAGCCAGAGAGAGGATTTTAAAGAGCGATCCGACTACTTTGATTGATTCCCCGAAGTTATGGAAGAAGATCCCGGATACCCTTTCGGTGAATGAAGTGGAGGCTTTAATCAGCCAGCCGGATGTGCGCGATAAGCAAGGGATTAGAGATAAATCGATTTTAGAAACCCTTTATGCTACGGGGATGCGGGTTTCGGAATTAAGCAACCTTAAAACCAATAACGTAAATTTAGATATCGGTTTTTTGCGCTGTATCGGAAAGGGCAATAAGGAGCGGATTATCCCGTTGGGTAAAAAGGCGATTGCGAGTATCAAGCGGTACCTGGAATCCAGCCGCCCGCATTTTATGAACCAGAAGATATCGGATTTTATTTTTGTCGGGCGCAGCGGGGCAAAATTATCCCGGCAATCGATTTGGAAACTGATTAAGCGTTACGGCCGGCAAGCTAAAATAAAAAAACTGATTAAAGTGCATACCTTGAGGCATTCATTCGCTACTCATTTATTGGAAAGAGGGGCGGATTTACGTTCGGTCCAGGAGATGCTGGGGCATGCCAATATTTCTACCACGCAAATTTATACGCACATCGATAAAGAGCGGCTGAAAACAATTCACAAGATGTTTCACCCTCGCCCCTAAAGAGCAGAAGGTAGAATATGGAATTTAGAATGCAGGATAAACGATGAAAAAATACTTAGATAAATTACCTCTCCAGCTGAAAAGAATTATCCGGCAGGCGCAAGCCGCCTCAGTTAGCCTGGGGATGCCGGCATATCTGGTCGGAGGATCGGTGCGGGATTTAATCCTGGGGGTTAAGCATTTTGATTTAGATATGACTGTCGAAGGTGACGGCTTGTTTTTTGCCAGGCAGATGGCTAAAAGGCTCAGTGCCGGGTTGGTTATGCATGAAAGGTTTAAAACCGCTACTTTAATGCTTCCCGGAGATCTGAAATTGGATATCGCTACTACCCGTCGGGAGAGCTATCCGCAGCCGGCAGCGCTGCCGCAGGTTAGCCCGGGAGGATTGCCCGATGACTTGGCGCGGAGGGATTTTACGATTAATACCCTGGCAGTAAATATTAATCCGGGACAGGATCATCAAATCATTGACCTGTTCGGCGGGCAGAAAGATTTAGCCGCCGGGCGTATTCGTATCCTGCATGCTTTAAGCTTTCAAGATGACCCTACCCGTATTTTAAGGGCACTGCGTTTTAGCTGCCGCTTCGGGTTTAGGATCGAAACCGCTACCTTGGGGTTACTAAAAAAAGCGGTAAAACAGGGATGTTTGGCTTGTGTTAATCCGCATCGCCTGCGCGATGAACTGATCCTGCTGCTTAAGGAAAAGGAACCCTTTAAACCGCTTAGGGAGTTAAGCAGATTAGGGGCGCTTGCTTGTATCCACCCCAAGCTTAAAGTCAGCCGGGGAACGCAAACCCTGTTTCGTTCAGCTAAACAGCAATTGGACTGGTTTGCAAAAAACTTTCCGCGCCGCCGGGCGCTTGATCGTTGGCTGGTTTACTTTACGATTTTACTTACACCGCTTAGCCGAGTACAGATTAAGCAGGTAATTGATCGTTTAAGCTTGCGTAAGGGCGAAGTCAAGCGCCTGTTGGGCTATTACCGGCAGCGCAACAGGCTAATTTGCGCTTTAAGTAAAAAAGAGGCCGCCGCGGATAAAATTTTTTCTTTAGTTGAGCCTTTAAGTTATGAAGCGGTTATTTTGCTCAAAACAACCGTAAAAAATAAATATTTACAAAAACACCTCCGGGATTTTTTCGCCGTTTATAACGGGATGCGTCTTTGCGTCGGCGGAAATGATTTGGGGTGCCTGGGGGTTTTGCCCGGCCCGCGCTATCAGAAGATCCTGGGGAAAGTGCTTAAGGCTAAACTTAACGGCCAGGTAAACGGGCGCCGGGCAGAGTTAGTTTTAATTAAAAAATTAGCGGCAGAAAAATAACAACTACGGAGCGTAAACATGTCGAGGCATGAGCGAGTTGAAGAAGCGATCAAAAAGGAAGTTAGCTTGATTATTCATGATGAATTAAAAGACCCCCGGATCGGCTTTGTGACGATTACGCGGGTGGAGTTATCCAAGGATTTAAGGAATGCTAGAATTTTTTACAGCGTATTGGGCAAGGAGGAGGCTAGCAAAAAAACTAAACTTGCCCTGGATTCGGCTTTAGGTTTTATCCGCAGCCTGGTAGCACAAAGGATCAACCTGCGTTTTGCCACCGAACTGATGTTCGAAGAGGACCATTCGACCGAATACAGCGTTAAAATTCAGGAGGTGCTCAATGAGATCAAGGAAAAGTTGCCTCCGTTTTCTACCGGAGAAACGAATCAAGATGCTTAACATAAGGAGTCTAAGTTGAGTATAAATTCCATTTGCCGCAGTATTAAGAAATATCATAATTATTTAATCGTTGCCCATACTAACCCCGAGGGGGATGCTTTAGGGGCCGAGTTAGGATTTTATTATCTGGTAAAGCAATTGGGCAAACAAGCCACGATTATTAGCGATGACCAGTTGCCTTATGGTTATGATTTTCTTCCCGGTTTAGAGTATATCCGGCGCTTGGATAAGCGATCAAGGCGGATTAAATTCGATTGTTTGGTAGTTCTGGACTGCGCCGATTTAAAGCGTACGGGCAAAGTTTATGAGCTGCGCAAGAATCAACCGGTACTTAATATCGATCACCATATCAGTAATCAAAACTTCGGTGATGTCAATTGGGTGAATCCTGGCTCTTCTTCCTGCTCGGAAATGATTTATGATTTATATAAAAAATTGCATTTGCGTTTTGATCAAAAGTCCGCTCTAGCTTTATATACCGGGATCATGACGGATACCGGGTCTTTCCGTTATTCCAATACCTCTAGCGCCACGTTTTCTGCCGCTGCCGAGCTTGTGCAATACGGGATTAAGGTTGCCCGTGTTTACCGGTATGCTTATGAGAATATTCCCCTGGCGGCAGTTAAGCCACTGCTTAAGATTCAATCCGGGGTTAAATTTTTCGCGCAAGGTAAAATCGCCGTTTTTACGATTGATGCGTATCTTCCCGGCTCTGGCGTTTCGGCAATTGACCTGGCGGATCAGGTCTTGAATTTTGGCCGCCTAATCAAGGGGGTAGAGGTAGTAGTATTATTTAAAAATAATTTAGGGAAAAAATCAGAAGTGCGGGTTAATTTGAGAAGCCAGGGCAAGGTGGATGTGAATAAGATCGCGGCATTTTTCGCAGGGGGAGGGCATAAAACAGCCGCCGGTTGCACTCTAGCGGGGAATATCCAGGCGGTCAGGCGTAAGGTTGTCGCTAAAATCTGCAGTGAACTTAAAATAATTTTCCGGCTTCAAAGAAAGCAGATTAAAAGATGAAGATTATTTACGGGATTAAAAAAATTATCCGCTTTAAGAAGCCGGTCATCGCCTTAGGGGTGTTTGATGGTTTGCATCTGGGGCACCGCAACATCTTAAAGGCGGCAGTGAAGAAGGCCAGGCAAATTAAAGGGACCAGTTTAGTCATGACTTTTTTCCCCCATCCGCAAGGCAAAGCCAGCCTGTATTCTTTAAATCACCGCTTAAGGTTAATTGCCGAGTTAGGAGTGGATGTCTGTATCGTGATTCATTTCAGCCGCAGTTTCTCTAAAATCAGCGCCCGAGATTTTATGGCTAAAATACTGTTTAAGAAAATTCACCCGAGTTTTGTTTACGTGGGGAAGAATTATCACTTTGGCCACCGGGCGACGGGTGATTGCCGTTTGCTGTCGGCAAGTGCCAAAGAATATAAATTCGGGATTAAAATTTTCCAGGTCATCAAATCAAGCGGCATGAGCGTGAGTAGTACTGAAATTAGAAAGTTAATAAAAAATTCCCAATTGCCTAAAGCCCAGAGATTGCTGGGGCGCCGGATCAGTGTTTTAGGCACAGTGAACAGAGGCAGCCGGTTGGGCAGATGGTTAGGGTTTCCTACTGCCAATATCAAACCGCATCATGAGGTGATCCCCCCGCCGGGGATCTACGCCGTGCAAGTAGTATTTTCTAAAAAAAAATATAACGGAATTTGCTATATCGGCCGGCGGCCAACGCTTGGGCTAAAAAACAATCCGTTGGTCATCGAAGTACATATTTTTGATTTTCATCAAGAGATCTATGGTAAGACCTTGGAGATTCAATTTGTAAAATTAATCCGCCAAGATCGAAAGTTTGCTTCTTTAAGCGAATTAACCGCTCAGATCCGTAAAGATATCGTTGCTTGCCGTAAAATTCTTTAACCCCGTCCTAAAATACCACCACCGCTAGTTATTTTTCCTCCACTATCCACAATTTATTGTATTTACGTAAGTTAGGGAATTTTTTTCTTGACAAAGCAGAGTATTTTCTCTATACTTGGTACATCAGTGGTTAAAAGTGGAGTAAAGTGGAAGGAAGAATAAAATGTTCTACGGAGAGTTCGAACATTCAATTGACCGTAAAGGGCGGTTGATCCTGCCTGCCAAATTCCGCGAAGTCGCTAAAAACCAATTCGTGGAGAAATTTTTCGTTACCCGCGGTTTAGATAAGTGTTTATTTATGTTCTCCGAAGAGGAATGGCGTTCTCAGGAGAATAAATTCAAATCCATGTCTTTTACTAAAGCACAATCACGTACGTTTAACCGTTTGCTCTTCAGCGGGGCGGTGGATGTCAGCCCGGATAAGCAGGGCAGAATTCTTCTTCCTCAATACCTTAAAGATTTTGCTGAGATAAAAAAAGACGTAATCATTGTGGGCGTTTCTAACCGGATTGAGATTTGGGGTAAAAATTTATGGCATGATTTTTACGCTAACAGCCGTCAGTCTTTTGAAGAAATTGCCGAAAAATTAATGGATGTATAAATGCAAATAGAGAAGTTGCACGTTCCGGTAATGTTGAAAGAAGCGCTGGAATTTTTAAATCCACAGCCCGGCCAAACAATTGTGGATGCGACCCTGGGAACCGGCGGGCATGCCGCAGAGATTCTGCGCCGCATTGCTCCCGCAGGCAGGCTGGTAGGCATTGACCGGGACGAAAATTCTTTGGCGATTTGCAAAGAAAGGTTAGCGGAATTCAAAGATAATACCGAGTTTGTGCATGCAAATTTCGCGGATCTTGATCAAATTCTGGCAAACTCAGGAATCAAAGAGATTGACGGTATTATTTTCGATTTAGGGATTTCTAGTTATCAATTGGCTGACCCGCAGCGCGGTTTTAGCTTTCAGGAGGAAGGCCCCTTGGATATGCGCCTGGATAAAAGCAGTTATATTTCAGCCTACGATTTAGTGAATAATCTCAATGAGAATGAGATTTCTCAGCTGCTCTGGAATTTCGGCCAGGAGCGTTGGCATAACCGGATTGCGCACCTTTTAGTGCAGGAACGCAGGAATGAGCCGATCGCTACAACCAAGCAACTGGCGAATTTGGTAATCCGGGCGATTCCGCAGCGTTACCGGCGCAGTTATTACCGGATTCACCCGGCGACTCGCACCTTTCAGGCTGTACGTATTGCCGTAAACCGGGAATTAGAAATCTTGGAAAGTACGGTTAAAAAAGCCGTTGATATTTTAAGAAAGCAGGCTAGAATATGTGTTATTTCTTTTCATTCTTTAGAGGACCGGGCGATTAAACATACATTCCGGGCTCTTAAATACGACGGATTAATTAATATTATTACCGCTAAGCCCCTGACTCCGAGCCCGAAAGAAATAGAAGTTAATCCTTCTAGCCGTAGCTCTAAGTTCAGGGTCGCGGAAAGGGCATAAAAAATATGAAGCTGACCAAGTTTTTTTCAGTCGTGGTTTTTGTTACCTCTTTTTCGGTGCTTTATGTTTATCAGCAAAGCGAGATTTTCCGCCTGGCCTATTTAGGGCAGAAGAAGCAGACAATTTATACGGAATTAATGGACCAGAATACCGCTTTAAGGTACAATATTAACAAAAGTTCCTCTTTGGTAAATATCGGCACCAGCCTTAACAGCAGCGATGATTTTCAAATGCCGGATCATTACCGTTTTGTCAAAGTAGTTGCATCTTCGGGCGGTTTAAAAATATCTAATCAGGGCTCCGCCTCGGAAGGTTTATTCGCGCGGATTTTCAGTTTGAACCGGGAAGCTCAGGCAAAAACAGTTAACCCCTAATATTTATTATTCCTTAAGGAAGACTAGTGTATATCAGTAATTATCGCCAGAGGTGCGAGGCGGTATTTTTGGTTTTTTTTATTTTCCTTCTGCTTTGTGTTTGCCGCCTGTTGTTTATCCAATTTTTCCGTTCCGCTTATCTAACCTCAATTGCCAAGAAACAACATAATCAATTTGTGGAGCTCGAACCCCGCCGGGGGGCAATTTATGATATTAACCTTAAGGCCCAAGCTTTCAACCTCTCCATGGATTCTTTGTATGCTGTGCCTAATGTGATCAAAAATAAAGAAGCAATGATCGATCAGATCCAGCCGATACTGGGAGTAGAACGCAGCTATCTTTGGGATAGGTTAAACCGGAAAAAATCCTTCATTTGGCTGGTGCGCAAGCTACCGCCGGATAAGGCGCAAATGATTAAAAAGCTCAACCTCAAAGGTTTAGGTTTTGTTAAAGAAACTAAACGTATTTATCCTAACAGTTATTTGTCCAGCCATATTATCGGTTTTAGCGGGATGGATAACATCGGTTTGGAGGGGGTGGAGAGAGGATATGATAATTACCTTAAAGGTACACCCGGTTGGGCGGTTTTTTTACGCGATGCGCGTTTAAAAAAACTGGATATTTGGGAAAAGATGGTTCTGCCGGTTGACGGCTTGGATTTAGTGCTGACTATCGATGAGGTTATTCAGTATATCGCCGAAAGAGAATTAGATAAAGCGTTCAAAAAATATAATGCCAAGGGGGCGAGCATTATCGTGATGGACCCTCATACCGGCAGGATTCTGGCGATGGCTAACCGGCCAACTTACGATTTAAATAATCATTCCGGAGTAAGTAAAGATGTTTTTCGCAACCGCTCGATTTGCGATCTGTTTGAACCCGGTTCAGTATTTAAGATTGTTACGGCCGCCGCGGCCCTGGAGGAGAAACGGGTTACGGAGGAAGATGTGTTTTTCTGTGAAAATGGTTCTTATAAGGTCGGCGGCCGGATCCTGCATGATCACCGTCCGCATGGCCGGTTGACTTTTCGTCAGGTGATCGAGGAATCAAGTAATATCGGTACGGTCAAAATAGCCCAGCTTTTAGGTGAGGATAAACTTTATCAATATGTTAGAGAGTTTGGGTTCGGGTCTAAATTAGGAATTGATTTGTCGGGGGAGATTTCGGGAGTCGTACAGCCAGTACGCCAGTGGTCAAAAACCTCGATCTCTTCGATTCCCATGGGTCATGAGGTTGGGGTAACCGCTTTGCAGTTGGCCAGCGCTATCTCGGTAATCGCCAACGGCGGGCAATTAATGCGTCCTTTTATTATCGATTCGGTACGCGACAGCCAAGGCAAAATTATTAAACAGAATAAACCAGTATTAATCCGTAAGGTGATTTCGGTAGATACGGCTTTAAGGATTAAGAAAATACTGACCGGAGTAATTGAGGAAGGAACCGGTAGATTGGGTAAGGTTGCCGGCTTTAGCGCCGCCGGCAAGACGGGAACGGCGCAAAAAATTGAACCCAACGGCCGGTATTCCCACAATAAATTTATCGCTTCTTTTGTCGGGTTTGCACCGGCTGAAGATCCCCTGTTGACGATTGTGGTTTGTGTGGACGAACCGCATCCGTATTATTATGGCGGGGTGGTTGCCGCGCCGGTATTTCAAAAGGTAGCCGGGGATGCTATCCGTTATTTAAAAGGCAATCAGATACCGGTTGAGGCAATGGCAAGATGAATCCCGCACCTTCTTTTTATTTGATGGCGGAAGGTCGCGGGCGGGGGGATTTAATGTCGGTTAATATAGTAGAAGGTGCGGGATGAAAATTGTAGATTTAGAAATTAAAGGGATTACCGCCGACTCCAAAAAAGTAAAAAAAGGTTTTCTATTTGTGGCGGTTAAAGGCACCCATTTAGACGGCCATCTTTTCATTCGAGAGGCGGTTAAGCGGGGAGCGGTGATGGTCGTTAGCGAAAGTCAGGCCTTGCCGGTAGATCTACCTAAAAGGGTAGCGGTGATTACGGTAGATAATTGCCGTAAGTTTTTTGCCCAAATGACGGATAAATTTTACGGGTCTCCTTCAGGCAAAATCAGGGTGGCGGGAATTACCGGTACCAATGGCAAGACCACCGTTTCTTATTTAATCGAAGCCATCGCTAAAGAAGCAGGATGCGGCTGCGGGGTTATCGGCACGATCAACTACCGCTTTAAAGGCAGGAGGATGCAGGCCAAAAATACTACTCCCTCAGCCGGCCAGTTGCAAAGTTTGCTCATGAAAATGTTGCAAGCCAAGGTTAAATATTGCGCGATGGAGGTTTCTTCGCATGCTTTAGATCAGTCCCGGGTGGAGGGGATTCATTTTCGGCAAGGGATTTTTACCAACCTTACGCAGGACCATTTAGATTACCATAAAAATCTGGAAAATTATTTTCAGGCTAAGGCCAAGCTTTTTTCTGCCTTAGATAGGCAGGCTTGGGCCATTATTAATAATGACGATCAAGCCGGCCGTCGGGTTAAACTTTTGACCAAGGCCAAAATCTTTAGTTACGGGATCAGGAATAAATCCGACCTGATGGCTAAAAATATTAATTTTAGCATAAACGGCTCAGAGTTTTCTCTGGTTACGGCAAATCAAAGCCTGAGGGTAAAAACTAAATTGATCGGCCGCCACAATATTTATAATATTCTGGCTGCTTGCGGATGGGCCTTGGCGGAGGAGCTGCCGCTTGGTAAGATCAAATCGGCACTCGAGAAATTTGATCATGTACCCGGAAGGTTGGAAAGAATCAGCGGCGCAAGCGGATTAAATATTTTTGTTGATTATGCCCATACCCCGGATGCCCTCTTTAATGTGATCAGCGCTTTAAGGCCGCTGGTTGCCGGCAAGATCATCGTCATTTTCGGTTGCGGCGGAGAGCGGGATAAGCTTAAACGGCCGCAGATGGGACGAGTGGTTACACAGCTGGCGGATTTTGCGGTAATTACCAGCGATAATCCCCGTTCGGAAGACCCGACGCAAATCATCCAAGATATTACCCAGGGGATTCGCAAGAGCAACTATTCGCTGGTGCCCAACCGCCGCCTGGCTATCCGTAAAGGATTGTCTTTGATTAAGCGGGCTGATTGCTTACTGATTGCCGGTAAGGGGCATGAGGGTTATCAGGTGTTAAAAAATAAAACCATAAAATTCAGCGATCTAAAGGTGGTTAAGGAATGTTTAAAGTTGATGAAATAATTCAGGCTACCGGCGGCAGATTGATCGGCGGCAGTTTGTCCGCCAAGATCAGCGGCATCTCCAGCGACACCCGCAGCTTAAAACCCCATCAGGCTTTTTTGGCCCTGCGGGGGAAGAATTTCGATGGGCATGATTTTATCGCGCAAGCGATTAACTCCGGCGTCCACTGCATCATCGTCGAAAATAGGCCGGATGTTTTAATTCCTAAAGATTTGGCGGTGATTAAAGTTAGAAATACCGTTTTAGCTTTGGGGGATATCGCCCGCTGCCGCCGACAAAAAATCGGCTTACCGGTTATCGCCGTCACCGGCTCAAACGGTAAAACTACTACTAAAGAAATGGTGGCTTGGGTTTTATCGGCGGATGCTAAAGTACTCAAAAATGAAGGCACCAAAAATAACCAGATTGGCCTGGCGCAGACCCTGGCCCAGCTTAACAGCCGGCATCAATTTGCGGTCGTTGAAATCGGGACTAACCACTTTGGGGAGGTTGAATATCTGGCTAGAATCGCCTCTGCCAATATCGGCATCATTACTAATATCGGCCCCAGCCACCTTGAGTTTTTAAAAGATTTAAAAGGAGTCTTTAAGGAAAAAACTTCCCTATTAAATAATTTAGCCGATGGCGGCTTTGCCCTGCTGAATGCTGATGACCCGGCGTTGGGCGGGTTAATTAATGATAAGATTGCCGGCCGCCGGATATTTACTTACGGTATCAACCAAAAGAGCGATTTTTCCGCCTCCGAGATTAAGTTAAATAAGGGGAGGGTGGAATTTAAGGTTAATTCTAAATATAATTTTGAATTATCCAGTTTAGGGGATTATAATGTTTATAATGCCTTGCCGGCAATCGGTGTGGGCCGCATTTTGGGGTTAAGCTATGCTAGAATACGCCAGAGACTGGCTAATTTCGAATTTCCTAAAGGCAGGCTTAAGCTGCTATCTGCGGGGGGCTTAAATTTTATCGATGATACTTATAACTCTAATCCTCTTTCATTGAAGGCGGCCATCCAGGCGTTAGGGGCATTGTCTTGTTCCGGAAGAAAAATTGTGGTGATGGGGGATATGCTCGAGCTGGGGAGTAAAAAAGAGTTATTGCATCGGCAAATCGCTTGGAGTATAACTAATAACTGTGATTGTTTAATCGCGGTAGGTGCTTTAGCTAAGTTTACGGCTAAGCAAGCCGCAAAGCTTGGCTGGAGCAGTCGGCAGATTTTCTGTTGCGCTGACGCTAGGGCCGCCCGTAAATTATTACGTTATCAGCTCAACGCCAAAACCAGCGATTTGATTTTGGTTAAAGGTTCCCGTTCGATGAAAATGGAAGAGGTTTTAGAAATTTAATGCTTTACCATCTGCTTTACTCCCTGAGGGATATATTTTCCGGTTTGAATTTATTTCGCTACATTACTTTCCGCGCGGTAATGGCGGCTTTGACTGCTTTTATCTTAAGCTTGATTTTTGGGCCACTGTTAATCAATAAGTTAAAAGTTTTAAAAGTCGGGGAAAAAATTAATAAGGCGGATAGTTTGAAACTGGATAGTCTGCACCAGCATAAGAAGAGTACCCCGACCATGGGCGGGATCCTGATTTTAGGGACGGTAGTTATTTCAACTTTTCTTTGGGCGGATTTAAATCAGCAATTTATCTGGATCGTTTTATTCAGCACGCTCTGGCTGGGGTTAACCGGCTTTGCTGACGATTATTTAAAGCAGGTTAAGAAGAAATCCAGCGGTTTGCCGGCTAAAATTAAACTGATCAGCCAAATAGTCCTCGGTTTGATTTTAGGTGCGGTTTTGATTTATAGTCAGCATAACGTTAACCTGGAAATCCCTTTTTTAAAAGGGGTGGCTTTTGATTTGGACGGTTTATATATCTTGTTTGTAATTTTAGTGATTACCGGTTCCTCTAATGCAGTAAATCTGACCGATGGCCTAGACGGTTTGGCGATCGGCATTGTCGTGATGGTAGGGATTGCTTTTAGCATACTTTGCTATGTTTCCGGTAACGTTAATTTAAGTCATTACCTGTTGATCCCTTATATCAAAGGCGCAGCTGAGCTGACTATCTTTTGCGCCAGCATTGTGGGAGCGGGCTTAGGGTTTTTATGGTTTAACTGCTACCCGGCGACCATTTTTATGGGGGATGTTGGCTCCCTGGCCTTGGGTGGGGCCATCGGCACAGTAGCTTTGCTGATTAAAAAAGAAATGCTTTTGATTATTGTGGGTGGGATTTTTGTCGTGGAGGCGCTCTCCGTAATATTGCAGGTTGGTTTATTTAAGTTGACCAAAAAACGTATTTTCAAGATCGCTCCATTGCATCACCATTTTCAATTTTTGGACTGGCCCGAAAATAAAGTGATTGTCAGGTTCTGGATTATTGCCGGGCTGCTTGCCTTGTTTACTCTGGTGACGTTAAAGATCCGCTAAACCGTCAATGCTTAACTGCGAATACTTCAAAAATAAAAAAATTGTGATTGTCGGCCTTGCCCGTTCCGGGGTAGCTTGCGCTAATCTTTTACATAAACTGGGAGCTGAGGTTAGGGTAACGGATATTAAAGATGACCCGCAAATCCGCTCCGATGCCGCCAGGCTTGTCTTGAGCGGTATTCCGGTAGAATTAGGCTCCCACAGCCGGGAGTGGATTGCCGGGGCGGATCTGGTGGTGATTTCTCCGGGTGTGCCGCCGGATTCTTTGTGCCCCACCTGGGCCCGCCAATTAAATAAATTGCTGATCAGTGAAATTGAGGTAGCCAGTATTTTATCTCCGGCTACCATTATCGCCGTCACCGGCTCAAACGGTAAAACTACGGTAACCACCTTAATCGGTAAGGTCCTGGCAGAAAGCGGAAAAAAAGTCTTTGTCTGCGGTAATATCGGCAATCCCTTCTGCGGCGAAGTAGAAAGCATGCAGGAGGGGGATTTTACCGTTTTAGAAATAAGTTCGTTTCAGCTTGAAACAATCAAAAATTTTAAACCGAAAGTTGCGGTGATTCTGAATTGCACCGCTAATCACCTGGATCGCTACAAGGATATTCAGGAGTATTTGCAGGCCAAAAAGCGGATTTTTATGAACCAGGATAAAGATGATTTCCTGGTTTTAAGTTCAAGTGACCCTTTATTGCAGGCGGCGGCTTTAGAGGCTAAATCTAAAGTTGTATTTTTCGGTCAACAGCCAAAGCTTAATCCTAACCAGGCCGCCGTTGCGGCGGTGGGTAATATTTTTGGATTAGATCCGGAAAGGATGAGTAAGGTTTTTAGGGAGTTTAAGGGGATCCCGCACCGCCTGGAGGAGGTGGCTTGCGTTAAGGGGGTAAAATTTATCAATGATTCCAAAGCTACTACTGCTGAGTCAGCAATTTGGGC
>JBFZAU010000052.1:0-6811 GCA_041308825.1 Candidatus Omnitrophota bacterium | reverse complement strand
TGATCTTTTTAAGGCTGGCAATGACCGATTTAAATTTAATTAGATCCTCTGAGTCTAGCAAAATATTTTCCCTGGCTTCATTGTCAAGATTTTCTTCCCTGCCAAAAGCAAAATATTTAACATCCGCCGCTGAAAAAGAAATGTGGTCCATGCCCACGTCTTTAGCTAGCTCAATGATGGGTATCAAGTCTGAGTAGTTAGATTTCTGAATTATATTCCGCCCGATAACCAAGATAGACGGATTCAGACTTTTTACCTTTTTGACGCCTGCAATCATTTCCCCCAGGCCGTCCACTCCGCGCACCTTTTTATAAACCTCCCTACCGGCGCCATCCAAAGAAACAAAAACAGTCGAAAAATACCTAGCCACTAAAGACGCGTATTTATCTAATACCATTCCATTCGTTGCCAAACTCAATTTTGCTTTAGTCTTTCCCAGAGCCTGGACAATACCCTCAAAATCTGAGTGCAATAAAGGTTCTCCTCCCGAAATAACAAATTTTTTTAAATTCAATCTTGTCGCTGAATCCACGATGCTTGTGATCTCGGAGATAGAAAGTTCTCCCGGATTTTTGCTTTTCCAAAAATCGCACATCAAACAACGGCTATTACAGCGGGAGGTAATATTCAACACCAAAAAAGGTAAAATGAAGGTCCGGTCTGTTAATAAATTAAGCTGGCATTTTAAAATTCCTGAGAATTTCTTAAACAACTTTATTGCACCCCCCTTAAAAATATGCAATTGTAGTTATTCCCCGTTTTCTAAAATATATTTAAAAATTGTTTCTTGCTGTAAGTCTGACTTAACATGAAACTTCATAATCAATAATTTTTTCCACATTCCTGCAGAAAAGACGTACTTGATCAAATCCATTATAAAAATCCCACCTTTTAATTTAATGCCGAGTTTTAAAAAACGTACGAACTCTTGGATACGGATAATTTGCATAATACGGCCTAGCTCTGCTACGCTTAAACTTAACGTATTAATTTTAGGCCTATTCCAATAGCCGCCAAACTCCTTGCCATGCGCCCACAAATTGTCCGTAACTTCCCTCAGCAACTCTGTCTTAGGTAAAGGCTGGTAAAAAGAAAAGTGGCTAACGACAGGATCCAGCTCCCTGATTAATTGCATGCTGGCGTTTATTGTATCTCGGTTGTCGCCAGGACACCCCACCAGCATATAAAAGCCAAAAACAATGCCGCTATCACGCAGCGCAGAAGTAGCGCTGAATATGTTTTTTCTGGTAATGTTCTTCTTATAAACCTGCATACGTATATAATCATCTCCCGATTCAATCCCCAGCATCACCATTTTACATCCGGCATCTGCTACGATACGGGCCCATTCCTGCGTTACAACATTGGCCCGCGTGGCACACATCCATTTTAACTCTGTAGATAAATTATTTAATTTATAAGCTGCACAAAAATTCTTTAACCATCCGCTATCCAGACCGAAGGTCTCATCTCCGAAAGAGATAGACTTAAATCCTGCTTTGCCATATTTTTCTTTATTAAGCTTTATTTCGTTTATTACGTTCTCCGGACTCCTCACCCTATAATACCGGCCAGGGACAGCCTCCTCTATGGCTTGATTCGAACAGAAAGAGCAATTATACGGACAGCCTCTCGATGACAGGCATTTCAAAGCCCCGGGAAGATAGTATAGATTTGTATCTAAATAATTCTCTATTCTCCAGTGATCCCAATTGGGAAAAGCCAAGTTATCAATGTTCCCCTCGAAAGGCCTTAGGCGATGCTTATGCACCGTTCCATTTTTGTTTTTATACCAGATGCCATCTATATTGGGCTCTTTTGCCTCTTCAAGTTTATCCAAGTACTCCAAAAACGAACTTTCCCCTTCTCCGATACATATGGCATCAACTAAAGGATGCCCGATGGTCTCTTCTGGCAAAAGCGTAGGATGAACTCCTCCAAAAATAAATGGGATGCAAGGATAAATTTTTTTTATAAATTTACCGATCCTTAAACTGTTCTGAAAAGTAAAGCTGGTTACCGAAAAAGCAATTATATCCGGTCGATATTCTTTTATTTCCTCCTGGATATACTGTAGATAATTTCCTGAACGGAAACCTAAATCTAATAACTTCACCGCGTGTCTTTTTTCTACAGCAGATATAACATAGGCCAGGCCGACATTTAAACCGGACCCGCTATCTAGGCTGGGATTAATAAATACAACCTTCATAGGTATTAAAACGCTCCCTTATTCGCTGTTCTTGCTTTTGGATATCGCTTTCGTTTGGCCTGAGTCGCGTATTTAAAAATAGTTTTAAGTTGTACGTCCATACCGATAATCGGATTTTTTAAAGATACCGACCGGCAGCCATTTATCGAAAGAATATACTTAATGAGATCCGCGACAAAGACCATTTTTTTAGTCTTTAACCCAAGCTGTATAAACCGAAAAAATTTGAATAACCTAATCCTCCACATAATTCTATCTAAACCCCCCAGGGACAGGCTTTGCGTACGCATCCGGGGATGATTTAGCTGTTTCATTAGCGTAATGCCCTTGACTTCCATGGTTTGCAGCACCCGGGATCCCAGCTCAGTTTTAGGCAGCGGCTGATAGAACGAAACGTCAAATGTGGCTGGCCAGGCTACTTTTATCAACCGTATGCTCTTTTCGATAGTCTCCTGAGTATCTTCCGGGCAGCCAATCATCATAGAAAAATTAAAAGCAATACCGTTATCGCGAAGATAGGTTATCGCTTGCGTTATCTGCTCACCGGAAATATTCTTGCGGTAGACTTTATTGCGTATAAACTCGTCTCCCGACTCTATCCCCAGCCATACCCAGGCACAACCGGAATCTGCGGCAATCTTTGCCCATTCCTGGGTTATAATATCCGGCCGGGTCGCGCAACACCAGGAGAATTTCTTAGCCAGCCCTTCTGTTTTAAATAACCTGCAGAAATCCTGCAGAAATCCGTGGTTCATACCAAAAATCTCATCGACAAAATGGATAGTGTTGAAACCTTGCGCTAAATATTTGGCTTCGTTAACTTTTATCTCCGCAATAATATTGCGCGGCGTTCTTTCTCTGTAGTATTTACCCGGGATAGCGTTTTTAATCGACTGATTCGAACAAAAAGAACAGTTATATGGACAGCCTCGTGAAGCTAATAATTTAATCGCCCCAGGTACAAAATAAAGGTTTTTTTGCAAATGTCTTTTTATATTCCAGTGTTCCCAGTTAGGAAACGGTAAATCGTCGATATTTTCATTAAACGGCCTTAAGGGATTCTTGTGCACCTGGCCGCGATTATCTTTATACCAAATTCCTTCTACATTTAACTCTTTACCGTTTGTCAGCTTGTTCAGATATTCAAGCGCTGAGATTTCACCCTCCCCGATACAGATGGCATCGATAGGGGAATAATTAATACTTTCCTCCGGGAATAAAGTTGGATAACCGCCCCCCCAAATAATTTTAATTTCAGGATACCTGCTTTTGATCAACTCGCTAATCTCCAGGCTTACGGTAAGAGAAAAGCTGGTAACCGAAAAACCAATTAAATTCGGTTTTTCTTTTTCGAGTTCCGCCAGGATATATTTTCTGTACCCAACTGACCGGAAAGTCAGGTCCAATAACCTGACCTGATGTTCCTTTTCCACAGATGAGAGCACGTAAGCCAAGCCAACGTTCTGGCTGATCATCCCGCTTAAATTCGGATCAATAAATACAATCTTCAAAATAAAACCTCAACAGTTAATATGTATTCATCGCGCAACAAACAACCAAGCCATTGCTCAAAATAACCTGGTTTTTAAAGCAGGGCCGGGCATGCGTGTAGACGAATTTTTTTAGCCATTTAAAACTATTGTCTTGACTGCCTTTTCCACAGCGCAAATCCTCCCCGGATATAGAAGCCTCCACGCGTGGATTCAACCTTACTTTAGTCGCAAAAAACACATCTTTCTTTAAAATGCTCCCTTTGCTGGTTAAAATATTTAAAAAATATTTGCAGGTGTCTCTTAGCCCTCGAGGTTCATCCCAATCAGCATCTTGCAAAATCAGCTTCTTTCCCATCATGCTTTCCAAATTATTTTTTAGCTTTAAAGCATCGTTATAATCCAAGAATAACGATGAGAAAAAAATATCTATTTTTAGATCCGCAGTTGCTTTTATTATATTCGCAAGATTTCCAAACGGTATGAAGGACTGATGAAATTTATATTTTGAGTGAAAATCACAACTGACCCCAAGATTAGTCAAGCCGCTTCTTTTAAGACGGGCGAGAACCTGCTGCGCAGAATGCGCGTCAGACGCAAAATGGCCATTGGTGAAGACCGTAAGGTTTTCAAACTTTTTATTTGAAAAATCAAGTAAGCAACATAACTTATCAATCTCTATTACCGGCTCCCCAGCGTCCGCAAAAACTAGCTCCCTTATTCCCAGACGATATGCCGTAGCAATTACCAGTTGCCATTGCTTTAGGGTCAGATTGGAAGTTAAATAATCATCTTTAATCTTAAAAAATTCTGTAAAACTTTTGCTGCTTCTAAGCTTATAGCAATCATAACAGGAAAAAAAATTTCTTTCGGGTAACCGCTGTCTATGTTTTTTTAATATCCCACAATAAACTTTATAGATATCTTGGTCTGCGATTGTCCTCAAAAATTCATTGGTTCGCCAAGTCTCCCGGACAATCTCTTCGTAGCTTGATTCCTGGAGGCTACCCATAGTAAGGGCCAAATAATTTGTTTTGTTATAAGTCGGTTCCCCCATATCGCGAAAACTGCAAAAATCACAGTTAGCGTTACACTTATCCGTTATAGAAATATATAACCTGTGCGGCAACATCCTGTTGGCGGCCGGCTGGGTTTTAGGGAAAAGTTGTGGGGACATGAGAAATAACCGATCTAAACTTTCCTTGGTTAAAGAACCCAGGGTCTACTATTTTAATTCTTATCTTTATATTTTTACGGCCAAGATCATCTTTTATGCCAGCGGCTATACTCGGCATCGTTGTTGCGTTAAACCCTAAACCCGGTAACAGCTCCAAGTCTAAATCCTCCAAAGTGTGCTGTATAACTCTATAGCGGGCATTAGTGATGTACTTTTCCAAAATAGATTCCATTGCCGCAGGAGATATCACCCTGTCCTGCAAAACCAAAAAATCCGATGTCTTGCCCTTGATGCTTTCCAATAACGGAAAACCCCTGGGGCAATCACATCCCGCATCGGTCAGGGTTCCTACATCATCCAGGCAGTACCTAATAAACGGCATGGTAAAATTAAAAAGGTTTGTGCAGACAATCCTGCCCGGTAAACCAACTTGCGGTTTTCCGTTTTTATCAATACATTCAACAACGACTGAATCTATATTAATATGGTAACCTTTTTGGCACTCGCACTCCCAAGCTATCGGGCCCGTCTCTACGGTACTATATAAATCTACAATATTGCAGTTTAAAATTTGTTTAGCCAGCTCCCTTGTTTTATTATCCAACTTTTCGGCGGAGCTAAAAATTAACCTGGGATTTTTCTTGTTCTGCCTTTGTGGCATTCTCTCAAGCTCCAGTAAATAAAGCTTAAGCGCTCCGGCATAGCCCATAATAATATCCGGCTGGGCCTTGATTATTTCGGAAGTAAAAACGCTCGCGGGTTCTAGGGCAGAAATATATTTATGCCTTAAAATTCCGAAATATTGAAACCATCTTTTTTGTTGCGGAAAACGAAACGGGTGAGCCAATACTGCGAAGCTATCCGTTAATTTAACCCCTCTATCCAAAAAAACTCTCAACAACAAAAGTTTCCAGTAAACATACTCGCTTTCTGTCAATTTTGCTTCTAAAGGAAATCCTGTTTCCCCGCTCGTCGCCATGGATATAATTTTACCTCTGCTTTTTTGAGACAAAAATTCGGCGCTGTCTTGATTCTGTAAATTTGATTTATATGTAATCGGGATTTTTTGTAAATCATGAACATCTTGGATATTTTCCGGTAGGATTCCGGCTGCCTTAAACAACCTGCGGTAATAGCTAACATTTTCATAGGCATGCTTAATTATCCTGCTTAGTTTTTGGTTTTGTATTCTGTGAAGCTGCGCGGCTGTTAACCATTGATTTCCTCTAAGTTCACAAAAATTAATCAGGGTTTTAATATTCATTTTATTTTTCATCACGATTAGTTTGCCGGTTAAAGACTAACTTTGCAATTTGACAGAAATAATATCTGTAATGGGCAAATTGTAAACGTTCCCGCATTCTGATCATGTTGATCATCTTTAAGCAATCTGTAAGCTGATGCGGCAGATGATGAAAAAACCTATACCCCCGCTTAACAATAATGTAGCTTATAATTTTTTGGGGCAGGAGCGGAATCAACTTAAACAGTACCAAAAAGTCTTTGTGTAACGCTGTTACCTTTTGCTGGTTTTTATCTTTGATCCGGTCGCTGTGCATATAATCAGTGTGGCTGGTTATTTCCCCCCGGTCAATGTTTATAATCTCCTCCTCCGTTAACCACCCTTTTTCCCTGGCCATCTCTATTATTTTCGTACCAGGGTAATAGGTGAACCGAAAACAAGCTATGCTGTCTGGCCGGGTGCGGTTATAAAAATCTGCGGCGATTGCCTGCTCTTTCTCCCCTTCCATCGGCAAACCGAACATATGATCCACCTGGACTTTTAACCCTGTTTTCCTGCAGGCCTTGATTATCCTCTCGATCTGGGCGTTAGTTTCCAGGCGGTTTAATATATTTTTGCGGTTGGTTTCCACAGCGCTTTCTACGCCGATCTGCATCAAAAAACATCCGGCTGCTTTTAAAAGACAGATC
>JBFZAU010000051.1:0-12100 GCA_041308825.1 Candidatus Omnitrophota bacterium | reverse complement strand
ATTGACGGCGACCGACCAGAAAATGATCTCCTCGCCAGTGAATCTTTCCAGAAGGCTATCACACTTAACCCGAATAACGATGAAGCATATATTTGGTTTGGAAATTATTATCGTGATGTGCATAAATTAAAAGAAGCAGAAAATATGTTCCGGAAGGCCATTGAATTAAATCCGCGAAACCCGAGAGCATATTATTGTTTAGGCTGGTGTTATAAGGGGCAGAGAGATTATGATCGAGCAGAGTCTTGTTTCAATAAAGCCATAGAGCTATACCCCTTGGCCGAAGATGTTTATGGAGCCTTGGTAATATTGTATAGTGAAACAGGAAAACACAGTTCTCTAAAAAAAGCCGAGAAAACTTTAAAAGATATCAAAATGTATTATAAATCCGTAACAAAAAATAATTACTTGCAACTTAAACAAGCCTTAGATAAAAGAAAAATAAGACTAGTTTGTGCGCAATATCCAATGCGGAACCTGGAACAGCTAAAGAGGATGCTGGATACGCAGGATGGGATTATATTTGTAGATAATGAGAGAGTATTTAAAGAGGCTTTAAAACAAGGGAAATATGAGGATTACTTTAGGGATAATTTCGCTTTAGATTTTGGCCATTGTACGGATAAGGGCAATCGGCTTTTAGCCGAAAATATCGCTAATGTAATTCTTAAAGAGATTTTTGGAAAGTAGGCCCTTGCACGTAAAAGAAGATGATCCTGAGGCAATTGAAAAGCCTCCTTGCTAATCCACTCAACTTAAGCTAGAATACTATCTCAAACTTGTATTATCCGGGCGATTAGCTTAGTTTCCGGCACAAATCGTGGCGGACCCGCCAAGAATTCTGGCGGGACTAGTTTTCTTGTATAAATTTCGGGCGATTAGCTCAGTTGGTTAGAGCGTCTGATTTACATTCAGAAGGTCAGGGGTTCAACTCCTCTATCGCCCACTATTTGTTCGCAAAAACCTGTTGCAAAGATCAAGGTTTTAGGTTAAAATCTAGCTTCTAAATTTGGGGTCGTAGCTTAGCCTGGCTTAAAGCGCCTCCCTGTCACGGAGGAGATCGCGAGTCCGAATCTCGTCGGCCCCGCCAGCATAAAACGCCATAAATTCTTTATGGCGTTTTTTCTTTCCTGTAGGTTTTATCCGGAATCTTCGGCTGGATTTACCTTGAGTTTTGCTGAGGCCGATGTTATCATACATTTAAGTTTTTTATTGAGCCGCTTTCCCGGGAGGCCAGGATATTGCAAAAAGCAGGGTTTGTTTTGCTGGTGATCTTGAATATTACTTCTTTAGCCTACGGTTATGAACTGCTTAATACCGAGCAGTTGGCCGTTAATCTTGATGCTTACTTGCGCTTGGACCTGGTCAGCTGGAAAAATGTGGTGGATCTAGACAGCCATAACCGGGATGATCATACCACTTACCTGGGGGTTGATTACGGTTTGGCCCTGGATGCGCAGTTTAAGGGTTCGGGGAATGAATTTTTTCTTAAATTAGAACGTAATGGACCGTATGATTATGATGCCCCGCTTTTTATCCATAATACCCTGATTAATTCCGGCGGTCGGGTAGAGTCTTATCGTAATGCCGAACTGTTGCCTCAAATTGAAGAGATCTGGCTGGATAACCGGCTCTGGGGCGGTTTTGGCTTGAAAACCGGGTTATATATTTATGAAGTGGGCAATGGTTTTAGCTTAAACGGAGGGTATGAAAATTACGGCGCCACATTATATTATAAAACACAGGATATCTTTTGGCGCCTCTATTATTGCCGTCCGGATTTAGTTTATAAAAATATTTTAGGGCCGCGGGTGGATCAGGAAAAAGACCAGGGGCAGAAATACGAACCTAACGCGGCTAATTTTTTCTCCACTGACCTGAAAATTACTGCCGGCAAACAGACCTTTTGGCCGTATGTCGGAATGCTGGCAGATTATACCTCTGCCGGTAAGCGCTATAATCTTTTTGCCGCCCCGGTTAAAAGAGACTTACTGGGGACATTTGGCGGGGCCTGGGAGTATGCGGCGGATAATTTTACTTTAAAATTGGAAGCGGCGCGTAATTTCGGATACGCCCAAAGCGAGGAGAGCGAATATAAAGATATCGAGCATACCGGGTATATGTTTTATTCGGGCTTGAGCTATGTTTTGGGCAAGTTTGTTCCGGAGCTGCAATTTTTATTTTGCTCCGGGAATAAAGCGACCTTGGACATTGCGGGCGATCCCGAGGCCCCATATGTCTCAGGGAAAAACCGGGCTTTTAGTTACGCTTCTCCCACCAACCTTAATCTGGGGGATGCAGTAGCCAGCAGCAATGCCGATATGCTGCCGATTGTGGCGATGGGCGGAGGCTACGGCTTAAATTACGGGGTGACGCGGCCCGGGACATTTTCCGCCGGGGATTTTGAAAACCTGATTATGCCCTCTTTGGGTTTTGACTATAATTTTAACGATAAGCTCTGTATAAGTTTATACGGGTACTATTTAAGGGCGTTTAATCCTCCGGTGGGCACGCTTGATGGAGAAAGCCGGTATCTTTCCCGGGATTTAGGCTGGGAGGCGGATTTGTTCGTTGATTACAAGGTTACCGATAATATTAACCTGGGGTTTTTAGGGGGGTTGTTTATTCCGGGAAAATATTATCAGGAAAGGCGAGATGATGTTGATGGAAGTACCTTCAGCCCTTATCTGCGGGGGGACGGTTCGGCCAACAATGCGTATCAGCTGGAGTTTTATGTGGAGTTTACGTTTTAATATTGGTTTAAATGGACAGGAGAAATCAATGGCGACGATCGAAGATTTCAAAAAGTTGGAATTAAGGATTGCCCGGATTAAGGAAGCAGCGGATCACCCCAATGCCGACAAATTAGTTGTTTTAACTCTGGACTTAGGTGACCGGCAAAAGCAGGTAGTGGCGGGAATTAAGAATTTTTACTCCAAAGATGAATTGACCGGTAAACTGGTGGTGGTTGTAGATAATTTGGATCCGGTGGTTTTGCGGGGAGTAGAGAGCCAGGGCATGATTCTAGCCGGCTCGGATGAAAATACCCTGGCGGTAGTTAGCCCGGATAAAGAACTAAGGCTTGGGAGTATCGTAAAATGATCAGGCAGTTTGTGCCGCAAGAGTTTTGCCTTAAGTGCCGGGGATGCTGCCGGTTTAGGGAGGCGGATTCGGTCTGGAGCCCCTGTCTTTTGGATGAAGAGATCCAGGATCTGCTGGGTAAACCAGGCGTACCGGCTGCTTCGATTTCGATTGACCGCCGGATACAGCTGATTGCTAATCCGGAAGGTACAGATTTTATCTGCCCGTTTTTGGGTTTAGCGGATAACTGCTGTAAAATTTATGCTGCCCGCCCTTTTGAATGTCAACTTTATCCTTTTTTGCTCAACCTGCGCAAAGGTAAAGTTTTATTGACGGTAGATTTAAATTGTCCTTATGTTTACGAGCGGATTAACAGCCAGGAGGCCAAAGAGTATATTGCCTATCTTACCGGTTACCTTAATTCCCGGCCGCTTAAAACGATGCTTAAGGATAACCCCCAAATTATCCAGGCCTATGAAGAAGTCAGGGAGGTAGCGGAATTAGGTTTACCCGATGAAATTAAATAAATTATCCTTAAAAGATCAAGGGCGATTTAACCGCTATCTTGCTTATTCTTCCCGGCGGCTGGCGGCATTTTCATTCGCCAATATTTACATTTGGCATTCTCTCTATGAAATCAACTGGGTGATCGTCAGAGATAACCTGTGCGTATTTTTTAAAGATACCCTGGGGTGTTTTATGTATTTACCGCCACTGGGAAAAGGGAAAGTTGCTCCGGAGGTGATTGAAGCTGCTTTTGATTTGATGGGCGCAATTAATCAGAATCCCGGGCTCTGCCGGATTGAAAATATTCCGCAGGAGGATGCCGATGATTACCGGCAGGCGGGATGTAGGGTGCGGGAAAAATATCCGGATTATCTGTGCTTAAGGAAGGAGCTAGAGCTGCTTAAGGGGAATAAATTTAAATCCCAGCGGGCCGCTTGTAATTATTTTATTAAACATTATGATTATACTGTTTTGCCGCTTCAGCTATCCGCGCAGGCGGCTTGTCTGGGTTTATTTGACGCTTGGGCCGCACAGCGTAAAAGCGTTCATCCCGATCCGGTTTATCGGGGCATGCTGGAGGATAATCATAAAGTCATCCGGTCGGCATTCAGGAATTATCGGTCTTTGCATTTTGAAGGTATCGCGATTAAAGTGGATCAGGAAATCAGGGGTTTTAGTTTCGGCTATAAATTGAGCGATGATACTTTTTGCGTGCTTTATGAGATAACCGATCTTGCGGTTAAAGGGCTGGCGCAGTTTATCTTTCGCCAGTTTAGCTGCCAGTTAAAAGGATACAAGTATATTAATATTATGGATGATTCGGGCCTGGCGAATTTAGCCCGGACCAAGCTGTCCTATCATCCGGTACGCCTGATTCCGGCTTATATCGCAACCAGAGAATGAACATAAATATCGAAGAAATAGAATTTACCGTATTCGATACCGAGACTACCGGCCTTAACCCGGCGCAAGGGGATCGGATTGTGGAATTGGCAGGTTTAAAAGTCCGGGGCCAAGAAAAGCTGGCGAGATTTGATTGCCTGGTTAATCCTCACCGTGAGATTTCCGCCGGGGCGTTTGCCGTCAACAAGATCACCCCGGAAATGTTAAATCATGCCCCGGATATTTCAACCGTGATGCCTAAGTTTTTGGAATTTATCGGCAAAAGCTGCTTGTGTTCTTATAATGCGGAATTTGATTTGGGTTTTTTAAACGCTGAGCTTAAATTATCCGGGCATCCGCCATTAGCGGGGATCGTGGTTCTGGATGTGTTAACCATGGCGAGAAAACTGCTGCCCGGATTGCCCCGTTATCCGCTCTGGGCTGTGGCTCAGAAGCTGGGGATTGTTTCTCCCCAGGTCCACCGGGCTTTTGCGGATGTGGAACTGACTTGGGAGGTTTTTAATCAGTTAAAAACCATCGGCGCAAGTAAAGGCATTGCCGGGTTTGCCGCTTTTGTTAAGCTATTTGCTTATAATCCTGTTTTAACCGGAAGCGTGGGTTTAGAAAAAATAATCCGGATTCAAAAATGCATTCAGGAGAAAAAAATCTTAAAATTTTCCTACCTCTCCAGCACCACAAGGGAAATTTCGCAGCGGGAGATTATTCCGCAGGAGATCAGGCAGGATGGCCAAACCCGCTATTTAGTCGGATACTGCTGTTTAAAGAAGGAACAGCGTACCTTCCTTTTGGAAAATATTTTAAACCTGGAGGTCATTTAGCCGTTTTTTTGAGTTTGCGTTGGCGAAGATTTAGTATAAAATAGAGTTTCCTAACCCTGAATTTTTTGAGGAAAACAAATATGTTGCGCAATAAAAAACTAATCCCTGCCGAACACAGAAAATACCTGCGTCTGGATACGGTACTGCCGGTGCAATTCCGCCTGGAAGGCGAGGCCGAGGAAATATTTATCTCCGCCTGGCTGCAGGGGTTTACTAATAATATCGG
Organism: Candidatus Omnitrophota bacterium; assembly: GCA_041308825.1. Lineage (GTDB taxonomy): Bacteria > Omnitrophota > Gorgyraeia > Gygaellales > Profunditerraquicolaceae > UBA6249. The sequence continues at coordinate 6,565 of JBFZAU010000051.1, read as the reverse complement.
CCGGGGCGGGATTTGCCTGGCGATTAATACCCTTGATCAGCGGCTTTTTGATTTACTGGCGCAAAAGAAGGTCAAATTATCTTTAGAGATCGATCTGCCGGTCAGTCGGAAACCGATTTGCGCCAAAGCCAGCGTAGTTTGGGCGAAAGAAATTTTCGGAGATAAACACCAATATCTGGTAGGGATACATTATGAACAGATCCTGGCCAGCCAGAATTTTCGGTTGATGCGTTATGCTTGGATTAAAAAACTCTTTGTTCCGGTGGTACTGGCCCTAGTTCTGATTTTAGGGCTTGGTCTGGGGATTAACAGCTACCTCAGTTTTAAGTTAACCCGGCATAATAAACTGCTCATTGAAAAATTGGGTGAGGTTTTAGAGGCCTCCTCAACTGCTAAGCAGAAGGTGGAGGAGGTTGTTGTCCAGCGCCAGTATTTTCAAGCTAAACTTAAAGCTTTGCAGGAGCAGATCACGCAGGTAGAATCCCAGAAAGCCAGTATTGAGGCTGGGGATTTAATGCAGATCCAGCAGCTTAGTGAAACTATTAGCACCTTAGACCGGGAGAAGCTGAATCTGGAAGGAAAACTGGCTTTAGCCCGGCAAAAAGAAAACCTCGTCTCCCAAGAATTAGTCATTTTAGATAAGCAGAAGCTGGTTTTGGAGAAAGCTAACTTCGATAAAATGTACCAATGGCTTAAAATCCATCAAAATAACCGCACTGGATTAGTGGCGAGTTTTGAGGGAGATAAAGAAATCGCCAACTGGTCTTTTACTTATGATTTGGCTCTTCTGGTCCAGGCCTACGCCTATTTCGGGGATTTTGACCGGGCGAGAAAAATCCTGGATTTTTTTGCTAATGAAGCTAAGAGAGAAAACGGATGGTTCCTGAATGCTTATTATGTCGATGACGGTTCCCCGGCGGAGTTTGTAATGCATGCCGGTCCGAACCTCTGGCTGGGGCTGGCAATTATGCAGTATACGCATTTTACCCAAGACCGTACTTATTTAGGATTGGCCCAGAGCATTGCGGAAACTATGATCTATCTGCAACAACAGGATCCTTCCGGCGGCCTGCGGGGCGGGCCGCAAGTCAGCTGGTATGCTACCGAACATAACCTCGATGCATATGCTTTCTTTAAGGCACTGGCCGAGGTGACGCAAAAACCGCTTTATTCAGCGGCGGCGGAAAAGACCTTAAGCTGGATCGTCAACAATACTTATAACAGCAAAGATTTACCGGTTAAGCGCGGTAAAGGTGATTCTACGATTGCCACCGATACTTATGCCTGGAGCATTGCGGCGGTGGGGCCGGCAAAATTATTGGAGTTAGGGATGAACCCGGATCAAATTCTAGAATTTGTGGAAGAGAGCTGCAGCGTAGAGGTAAATTTTAAGCATCCTGATGCCCAGCAAACCGTAAAAATAAAAGGATTTGATTTTGCCCCGCAGCGCCATACGGCCCGCGGCGGAGTGGTTTCTTCGGAGTGGACCGCGCAAATGGTGGTTTCTTATAAAATCATGGAAGAATTTTATTTAAAGCAAAATGACCCGGCTAAGTCCGCCAGCTATGGGAACAAGGCGGCGATGTATTTAAGTGAACTGGGCAAGATGATTATTTCCAGCGCCTCGCCTTCCGGACAAGGTGAGGGATGCCTGCCTTATGCTACACAGGATCAGGTAGATACCGGCCATGGCTGGTCTACTCCTAAGGGCAGCCATACGGGTTCCGTTTCCGGGACAACCTATACTTTATTTGCTTACCACGGTTTTAATCCTTTAGAGCTTAAGGAATGAAGGTAAAATTACAGCTTATTTTTAAGCGGCTGTATGCGGCGTTTGGGCCGCAGCATTGGTGGCCGGGAGAAAGCGCTTTTGAGGTGATGGTGGGAGCGATCCTGACTCAGAGTACCAGCTGGTCTAATGTTGAAAAAGCGATCAGTAATCTTAAAAAGAAAAAACTGCTGGATGCTGCTAAGCTTGATTCCCTGCCGGTTGGTAAACTGGCCGGCTTGATCAAAAGCGCAGGGTACTATAATATTAAAGCCGCCCGGCTGAAAAACTTTTTGAGATTTTTCTTGACCCGCTACAATGCCGATATTAAACGGATGCGCCAAGAGAATGCCGGAATTTTGCGCCAACAGTTATTAGCGGTCAAAGGCATCGGTCCGGAAACCGCCGATTCTATATTGCTTTATGCTTTACAAAAACCGGTATTTGTCGTCGATGCATATACCAAAAGAATATTCAGCCGGCATAATTTAATCGGGCCCGAGGCGCCATACTCCCAAGTGCAGGAATTTTTTACGCGGCACCTTAAGAAAGATCCGGAACTTTTTAACGAATATCATGCTTTATTAGTCAGGCTGGGTAAGGATTATTGCCGCAAGCAAAATCCTAAATGCGAAATTTGTCCGCTATGGTCAATCAAGAACGTTTAACCAAAACCCTTAAAACATTAATTTCCCTGGATTCCCAAAATCCTCCCGGGGATGAACGCCGGGTTGCGGAGTTTGTCGGCGCCTATCTTAAACGTCTGGGGCTGACCGTCAAGACCTACGTTTTTAGCGCCAGAAGAATTAATGTGGTGGGGATTTTAAAATCCGGTAAAAATAGGAAATCTCTGCTTTTGACTCCGCATTTAGATACGGTCCCGGCCGGGAAAAGCTGGAAGTTTCCGCCGTTAAAAGCAACGCTGGCTAAGGGTCGGATTTATGGTTTAGGGGCTACCGATTGCAAGGGTAATTTGGCCTGCGGCCTGGAGGCGATTCAGGCGCTGGTTGAAGATCAAATTAATCTTGATTATGATTTAATTTTTGCGGCCACTGCGGACGAGGAAAGCGGTTCGGTCTTAGGATTGATCCCGCTCCTTGAGCATAAGCTCCTGAAGGCGGATGCCGCGGTAGTGTTGGATGCCGATGATTTTGAAATTGTGGTTATCCAGAAAGGGCTGATGCATTTAACGGTTAAATTGCGCGGCAAAAAAGCCCACGGCGCCTATCCCTGGCTGGGGGTTAATGCCATCGAGCAGGCCGCCGAAATAATTACGGAGTTAAAAAATCTGCACCCCGGCCGGATAAAAAGCAAATATTTACATCCTGCTACGGTAAATGTGGGGACGATTAAAGGCGGGGATAAGGTTAATGTGGTCAGCGATTGGTGCGAGCTGGAATTGGATATTCGGTTTTTGCCCGGGACCCATCCTCAAGAGGTCTTGCGGGCCTTAAAAAAAATAATCTCCCGCCACGCTTGGCAATATCAAATTCAAATCCAGGGGATTCAAAATCCCTATTCTATCAACCCGCGGCATTCTTTGGTTGTGGGGCTTTGCGCAGCGATGAAACGCTTAAACATTAAACCCCGCCTCAGCGGTTCGGAAGGAGCCACCGTAATTACATTTTTTAAGGAGAAAAACATTCCGGCGGTCGCCACCGGATTCGGCCGGGAAGGATGCGCGCATATCGCCGATGAATATGCCGACCTGAAGAGTTTAGTAAAAGGCGCCAAAGTTTTGGTTGAATTTTTGAAAAATTACCGGTTTTAGTTATTTAAAAATTGAGGAGATAAAAATGGAAGCCTTAGTGATGAACAAAAAGCCCCGTTTAAAAAAACCATATCTGGTCGTGGCCTGGCCGGGAATGGGAGAGGTGGCCTTTAAAGCCGCCCGCTATTTAATTCAGAGTTTAAAGGCCCAGGAGTTTGCCCGGATTATTCCGGATGAGTTTTTTTATCTTTCCGGGAGCGTGGTTGCCAATGGTATTCTAAAGACTCCGCAGTTGCCCGAGGGAAAATTTTATTATTGGAAGAGCCCCGTTTTAAAAGGTTGCTGCGGTAAAAATGATTTAGTGATTTTTGTCAGTAATGCCCAGCCGGATTTATCCCGGGCCGACAGCTACGCTAAAATCATCATCGGTTTAGCTAAGGACTTGGGGGTGGAATCAGTAGTGAGCTTTGCTTCTATGCCCCAGGCTACCGATCATACCCAGGATTCCGGGGTTTGGTTTGCCTCGACCGATCAAAAAATAAAGGAAAATTTAAAAAAATATAATTTCACCGCCCTGACTGACGGCCAGATCAGCGGAATGAACGGGTTATTTTTAGGGATGGCTAAGAAATCAGGATTAAATGGTTTTTGTTTATTAGGGGAGATTCCGCTATACACCATTCAGATTGAAAACCCCAAGGCATCTAGCGCCGTATTGGCCGCTTTCAGCAAGATTACAAATATTCCGGTAAACCTTGCGCCGCTGAAAGAGCAGGCGCAGGCCATGGAAAATGAAATTAATAAACTGCTGGAGTATTTGAAACTGGGTAATCCCGGTTCAAGCTCTCCTATCGGCGAAGAGGAGGTAGAACTGATTAAAAAATCTTTAAGCCAACTGACTAATCTGCCGGTTTCGGTGAAAGAAAAAATTGAGAAACTGTTTGAGGAGAGCCGCCAGGATATCGGCAAGGCCAAAGAATTGAAGGTTGAACTGGACAAATGGAATGTTTATAAGGAATATGAAGATAAGTTCCTGGATCTTTTTCGCAAAGATCAGGATAAGGGGCAGTAAGCGATGGACCAAAAGATCAAGGTGGTGTTGTTTGATTTAGGCAGGGTGCTGGTAGATTTCGATCATTTGAGGGCGGCCAGCAGGATAGCGCAATTTTGCGCGAAATCACCGCAGGAGATTTACGATCTTTTTTTTGACTCTGTAGCGACAATCGATTTTGAGGCCGGCCGGATCTCTCCGGAAAATTTTTACCTGCAGGTTAAAGCGATGCTGGACCTCAACTTAAGCTATGCTTCATTCGAACCGATCTGGAATGATATATTTTTCTTAAGCGCCAAGAACCGGGCAGTTTTCGGGCTGGTCAATTCTTTAAGGCCGCATTATCAAACCGCCATGCTTTCCAATATCAACCTGTTGCATTATGAGTACCTTAAAAAGAACTTTCCGGTATTTGAGGCCTTTGACCGGGTTTTCCTTTCTTTTCAGCTCGGCTTGATCAAGCCGGACAAACAGATTTATAACTTAGTTTCCCGCCAGCTGGCCGTGGCGCCTGAGGAAGTTTTTTATACGGATGACCGCCCGGAACTGGTGGAAAGCGCCAAGTCCTTGGGATTTGCGGGAAGTGTTTTTACGGATTATAACCAGCTTATTTGCGACTTGAATTTAAAAGGGGTCAGTTGTCCACCTTTCTTGAAAACTTCGCCGTTTTAGTTTCCCAAAAGCACAAACCGCTGGCGGTCAGAAAATCCATCCTCCGACGATAAACTTGTAATCTTCGGGTGCCGTTTTAAACAAAAAATACTTGACAATGCCAAGGTATTGTGGTAAAAAAATACTATCGCTACTAGATTTTGTGCTGAATTTACGGGAGGTTTAAACTTAAGTTGGAAAAAATCGGATAGATTTTAGGGGGCTCATGTAAAGTAACCGTAACTGAGCCCTTTTTTATTTAAGCGGGGAATTTCCGGCGGTAAAAAACACAGAAATTACCCCGCCGGCAGAAAAACAGCAAAATTGTTCAATAAAGCAGATAATTATGAAAACCGTCGGGTTAACTTACGATTTAAAAACAGATTATAAGTTCAAAAAGGATGATCCTTTGGATGCCAACGCGGAGTTTGATCATCCGGATACGATTGATGTCATCGCCGATGCCATTTCTGCTAACGGTTTTAAGGTAAAAAAAATCGGCAATGCCGTGAACCTTCTGGAAAAAATCGACCATTTGGAGGTAGATATTGTTTTTAATATCTCCGAGGGATTAAGCGGAAGAAACCGTGAATCCCAGGTGCCGATTTTACTGGAGATGGCCGGGATCCCTTTTGTGGGAGCCGACGCTTTGACTTTAGGTTTGACTTTGGACAAGGTGATGGCCAAGAAAATTTTTATTGCCGAGAAAATTCCTACCCCTAAATTCTTTGAGGTTAGTTCAACCGACGGTTTAATCGACCATGACCACTGCGCTTTTCCCCTGATTGTTAAGCCGCGCTTTGAAGGTTCATCTAAAGGCCTCAGTGAAAGCTCCCGGGTGGAAAACCCCGAGGAACTTAAAAAACAGGTCGACTTTATTGTGAAAACCTATAAACAGCCGGCATTAGTCGAAGAATTTATTTCGGGGCAGGAGTTTACTGTAGCGATCGTCGGTAATGACAACCCGGAAGTAATGCCGGTGGTGCAAATCAAGATCGACGGCAAGCTGAAATTAAATGACAAATTCTATACTTTCGCCCGGATTACTTCTGACCGCCTGGAGTATATCTGTCCGGCGAAGATCAATAGCGACCTAAAAAACAGATTGGAAGAATTGGCGCTTAAGGTTTATCGGGGGGTAGAGTGCAGGGATTTCGGCCGGGTGGATTTCCGGGTAGATCAAAACGGTAATCCTTATGTTTTAGAGATTAACCCGCTGCCTTCTTTGTCTACGGAAGATGTTTTTATGCTGGTGGCCCAAGCTACCGGTATCAGCTATGAACAGATGGTCGGAAAGATTTTAAACAGCGCCTTGGTTAGAAACGGGTTAAATTAAATGCGCGTAGCCTTAACCTATAATTTAAAAAAGAAGGATCCTCTTAAG
>JBFZAU010000050.1:0-3035 GCA_041308825.1 Candidatus Omnitrophota bacterium | reverse complement strand
CCAAAATAATGGTGAAAAATGCATGGTTTCTTTCTAATTTTTGCGGGTCCTGCCGGCCGATCCACCTCGCCGTGCTCCCCGCCACTTTCGTGGCGGGTGCGACGCGGCAAGGGCTTCGTCTCGGCCGTCACCCGCTAATAATTAAAATCAGCCAAGCCAGACCAATAAGTATATTACTAAAAGAGCTTAAGAATGGAGGATTGTAATGGGGCATACCTGTAATTCAATTATAATTAACGCGCCGTATGATTTGGTGTTTGATATTTCTAATGATATCCCGCGCTGGACGGAGCTGTTTGGCACCGAGTATAAAAAAGCCGAGGTAGTTAAGAAGGAAGCCAATAAAATCACCTTTCGCCTGACGGATGAGGATGATAAAACCTGGCAGTCCTTTAGGTTGCTTTTTAAAGAGAATTATTTTGCTTATGCCCAGCGGGAGACCCCATTGTTTCCTTTTGAGTATATGAAGATAGTTTGGCTTTATACTCAAAAACCGGAAGGGGTTGAAATGACCTGGATCCAGCATTTTCATATGGACCCTCAGGCGAAATTTAACGATCAGCAGATCGAAGGATTCATTAATGAAGGCTCACAGGCTAATTTAAAGATTTTTAAAGAGATTATCGAAAAAGAAGCGGCGAAAAAGTGAACGCGGTTACTTTCGCTATCCTTTGTTTAGAGGGGGCGGTTTTATCTTTTAATGTGGCTGCCTGCGCGGCCCTGATTCCTTCAATTGCCCAGGATTTTGCTCTTTCTCAATTTGTCGTTGGTAAAATTATCTGGTTGTATATGCTGCCTTATGGGTTAGCCGCCCTGCTTTACGGTCCGCTGGTGAGATTATACGATGCCCGCAAGGTAGAATTAATTTGTATTTTTATCTTTTCGCTGGCTAATCTTCTAGCCGGCCTGGCGGTAAATATCAAGATGCTTTTTGCGGCCAGGTTACTGATGGGGTTATTCGGCGCTTCGGTGATTCCTTTAGGTTTGATTTTAATCGCCAGGCACCTTGAGCCGGATAAACGCGGCCGCTTTGTCGGGTTATTCTTCGGCTCAACCTTTGTGGCTTCGCTGTTGGGTTTATTTTTAAGCGGGATAATTGCCTGGCGGATGATTTTTCTGATCCCGTCCGCCTGCGGGTTTATCCTCTGGGTAGCGATGTTTTTTTATTTACCCAGCTTTAAAGAGAAAAAACCGGAATTTCGCATCGGTTACCTCGAAGCTTTTAAGAGTAAAAGAGTAGTGATGCTCTTTGGTTATATTTTTCTGATCAGCCTGATTTATCATGCGGTCCAGCAGTGGTTGGGGGTTTATTTCTCAACCCAGCTGTATTTAAATCAGTTTACGATTAGTATGCTGATTACTTTAACCTCTTTAAGCGGGGTGTTCGGCGAGATCTGGGGAGGGCGATTAGCGGATTCATCCGGCCGGAGCCGGGTAGTAAATTTGGGGATTCTGGCGATGGCGGTCGGGATTTTTCTGCTTTTAGTTAAAGTACCGGTTAGTTTATTGGCCATTGTTATGATTATTTGGGGCTTGGGGTGGACCTTTAATCACGTGGGTTTATCCACGATGCTGGCGGATTTGCCTCCCAAGCTTCTCAATGAATCCGCCAGCTTAAACAGTGCGGTACGCTTTATTTCCGGCGGTATCGGGGTATCCTTAGGCGGAGTAATTATGCAAAAGAGTTTTGTTTTGGGTTTTTCGGTTTTTGGTTTAGGGTTAATGGTTTTATTAATATTTAGTCGATGGATTAGAAGCAAAATATAACACCCGACGCAGATCGATATACCCCGTCTAATTGGATAGGCGGGTACGCCGCCTCCTGCGGCGATTGCGTTGGTGTTGTCTACATAGACAAGGAGGATTAGTATGAGTCAAGAGTTAAAAGGAAAGATAGCGATTGTCACCGGGGCCAGTCGCGGGATTGGCAAGGCTTTGGCGGCTACTGCTGCCAGTTTGGGGATTAATCTGGTCATCGGCGCGCGTAACTTCGATCCTTTGAAAGAGGCGGCTGATGAGATCGCCAAGAAATTTAAGGTTCAGGTTGAGCCGGTAGCCTGCGATGTCACGAAGTTAGAGGATTTAGAGAACTTGGTTAAGACCGCCAAAGATAAGTTTGGCAATGTCGATATCCTGATCAATTGCGCCGGGGTTTCATCCCAGTATCAATTTAACGAGCAGCCGATCGAGGATTTTGAAAAGCTGGCGCATACTAATTATTTAGGGTATGTGCGGTTAATCCGCCTGGTGATTAACGATATGATGAAGCAGAAGTACGGCGCGATTATCAATATCGTTTCCGGCTCCACCCTGGTTGATCCGGTTCCCAGAAGCTTTATCGTTTATAGTTCGCTTAAAGTCGGTTTGCGCGCTTTTTCCAAAGGGTTATTTTGGGAGCTGCGTGATCACGGAATTAAGGTGACTTCGATTTTGCCGGGGGTAACTGATACGGATTTAACCGGTAAACTCAAAAACATTACCAGTGATACTGCGCGTTTAATGGGCACGCAGGCAATCGAGGATGCAGTGCGCTTTGCGCTGACTGTGCCGGCGAATGTCTGTCCGCTGGAGATCTCGGTAATTAACCAGCAAACACCCTGGACAGCACCGGTGATACCGTTTAAACAAACCCACCCGGGAAAGTAACAATAATGGATAGTAGGATATGGCAAATGGATAATATTTATGGAAACCTCCGCCTCAGATTCACGACAAAACTCTCTAGAGTTTTGTCGTTTCGGCGGAGTAAATTCGCAGACGTCCGCCGCAGGCGGACTACAACTTACGTCGTGCTTCGCACTCCGTAAGTTGTCTGCTCATTTAAGGAGAGAAAATGAAAAAACTATGGTTTTTAGCAGCAGCGCTGGTTTTATTAATATCAAACGGTTGTACGGCAGCGGATGGGGATTTAATGCTGGATGATTTTGAAATCGCGGTTTCCGGTGGCCCGGAGGGCACAGTTGATTTTGGCGCCGGTAATGGTTCGGTTGTTCAGGTGAGCGGGACAAGCGATATCAAGCATAGCGGTAATCAGG
>JBFZAU010000049.1:0-9037 GCA_041308825.1 Candidatus Omnitrophota bacterium | reverse complement strand
AAATCACCTTCCTTGATTTTGTCAAAAATATTTTCGTATTCGATCCTCTGGGGGGTATAACTGGCAAAGGTCAACTGCGGCTTGGGGGCCTGAGCGGGCAGCTCCAATAAAAATGTAAGGTCAGGATTACCGTCCACAAAGATAATATCTTCCTGCGGAAAATCAAGGTTTAAGCGTAAAAGCTCAAGCAACTCAAGGTGTTTGCCTTGTTCCACCTGCAAGCTGATGATTTTAGCTTGGGGCCGCTTCTTCACTTCGCTTTCAATCGCCTTCAGTAGGTCCAACGGGTATTCATCCTTAAAAGATATTTCACTGTCACGGATTACCCTAAACAGAAAACTATCCTGGATACGATAGCCGCGGAAAAACGCCTCCAGGTTTGCGCGAATGATCTCTTCGGTAAAGATAAAGCAAAACTCATCTTTTTCAGAGGGCAGTTTGTAAAGCCGCGGCACGGATTTAGGAATAATACAGAGCGCCAGGAAGGATTCGTCTTTGCGGTTTAAATGCAGCGCAAAAGCAGTAGTTTTAGAGCGCAAGATGGGAAACGGATGCCCCGGATCAACCGCCATCGGCGTCACAATCGGATAAAGAATCGTTTCAAAATACCGCTTAGCCGCCCTAGCCTGCTCCCCGTTTAACTGATCAGGCTTAAGGATAAAAATTTTATTTTTCTGCAGCTCCCGGCTGAGCCCTTCCTTGTAAATACCGCATAATTCCGTAATCTGCGTATTCACTCGCGAACGGATTTCTCTAAAAAGCTCAAGCGGGTAATAACCGAAACCGTCTTTATGGTTGTAGCCGGCATCGATTAAGCTTTTTAAGCCGGCCACCCGGACCATAAAAAATTCATCCAGGTTATTGGCGGCAATGCCTAAAAATCTTACGCGTTCCAGTAAAGGATTGGTTACATCCAGGGATTCCCTCAGTACCCGCTCGTTAAAAGACAACCAGCTTAAATCACGGTGAAAGTAAATTGTTCGGGGTTCTTTTAATTTTTCCGCCATCGTTAATCCGCAGCCTGAATTTTAATATTGACCTTATTGCCGGAGATTTCTTCAAACATCTCTTTCTTTTCCTGAAAGTCTACCTTCTCCAAAAGAAAATTCCCTGCTACCGTAACGGTCAGCGTAATATCCTGGGTCCGGTTAAACTTGACATTGATTTTCTTAACCTTCTGTTTATGCGAGCGGTCCAGGGCATTGGCGATCCTTAAAACCGAGCTTAATTTCTGTACCAGAACCTGCTTGTCCCGCGGCAGCGAATTATAAAGAAAGTGCGTTTCAGCGGGAGCGCCCTTGCGGTGGTAACGGCCGCAGCAGGCGATCAGTTTGATTTCCTCTCCGGAAAGCCTAAAAAGGTTCAGGTTAGAAATAATGTATTCACTGTGTTTATGGTGCGCGCGGTTATAAACAAAACCTCCCACATCATGCAGGTAAGCGGCCAATAAAAGATAAAGCAGGTCACCTTTTTTAAGTCCCAAGGTCTCTTTTAATCCGTCAAAAAGCATATCACAAAGCTCAGCGACCTGCTGGGCATGCTTAATGTCCGTATTAAATTTTCGGCAGATAGAATTAGCAATCGAAATTAACTGGTTGGTTTTATTGTACTTTTGGGAAACCTCAAAATCTAAAATCATATCCGCCAGCACCGCTTCCGCCAGGGGGACCTCTAAAATATGGATATTTTTACTTTCACTGAATTTGATAAAAGTATTCAGGATAATAGCGTAAGCCGGAAAGGTTTCCGCATTCTCCAGCGGGATCTTGTATTCGCTGGCGATAGCTTCGCTGTTGCTATCGGTTAATTTGGTTAAAAGCTCACGGGTATCTGTCTCGCTTAATTTAAAAAATGATTCAACCGGCTTATTATTGGAAAGCATTTTGGAAAGGTAGGCGGAGTGTGTTTCATCAATCAGGATAATATCATCGATGTTGATCACCGGCATCTCCCGCTTTAAACAAGCAAACTCATTTTCAACATTCTCTTCCACCGCCTCGTAATTCTCCCGCAGGCTACCGTCCAATTTACCCAGTAATTGCCGAATACGTAAAGTTCCGATCGGCAGGCCTAAATTCATCAGGGTAAACCCTTGGGCCATCACTGAAACATCCAGGCTCCCGGCGCCTAGTTCGGCAATAATCAGATTTTTCGTATGGAGCGGATATTTATCTTTGAGTTTCTGGTAAAGGTAGGCGTCGATATAATAGATGACATCCCCGACCGTAAAAACCTCGATATTAAAACCGGCGCGCCGGTATACGGTATCGATAAAAACTTCCCGGTTAGCCGCCTCCCTGACGGCGGTTGTAGCAATCACCTTAACATTAGAAATCGAATATTCTTTAAGTTTATCGCCGTATTTCTCTAAAATCGCTACTGTCCGGTTGATCGTCTCCTGGCTAATCCGGTTTTTATAAAATGTATCATTGCCCAGCGGCAACACGTTTTTGAGGGACTCCAGTATCCTGATATCCCCTTGCGCTTCTTCAGCAATAAAGAGCTTAATAGAATTCGTTCCGATATCAATTACCCCGGCGCGGGGAAGATCCTTATCTTTCATTTTTTTTAGGTAGCGCTCGAAATACCAGTTTGCCTTTTTTTCTCGCTACCTTCCTCCATGAATTAACATTAAAATCAATGCCAAAAACTCCGCAGGTAGGGAATTTGTTTATCTTGTTCGTTATCAGATAATTCACTAAATGGAAAAACTCCGGATTATGGCCGAAGACCATCGCTGATTCTACTTGATTACTAAACCCTTTAATCATTTTAAGCAGCCTAAAAACACCGGACGTATATATCAAAGGCATAACCTTAATTCTGGCACAGGGAAAACCCATCCGTTGAGCAATTCCCTTTGCCGTATCCAGCGCCCTTTTAGCCGGACTTGAATATAAAGCCTGAGCAACTATCCCTGAGCGCGCCAGGTGTATTCCGATAAGCTTAATCTGAGCCTTGCCTTGTTTGTCAAGCGGCCGGTTCTTATCTTTGATCCCAGGGGTATCCCGAGAGGACTTTGCGTGCCTGATAAGATAAAGCTTTTTCATGTTAACTTCGCCCCGCTATTATTATACCAAATATTATAACAAAAGAATACCGCTAGAACCTTAAGAAAATGTTAATTCTTTGTGACAAATCTACCGCACTCCACACAAAAAATATCTTCGGTTAATATCCGGACATTACTCCGGATTGCTATATTCTACACCGCGCTTATTGGCTAGAATGCGGGCAGAACGCATAGCCCAAATTTTAATTAAATTCTTTAACTCTTCCTGATCTTTCTCTGTGCTAAAGGGTTGCTCGTCATTTTCAATATCAAAAGCCAATGTTTGCTCAAGTTTCAAAACGACCTTGCCCGAATCAGAATCCCGGAAACTGCAAACAATAGTTAAGTTGCCTTCAGAAATAACGTTTTCGTCTTTCTTAAAAATAAACTGTGTCAACAAGCCGACATCTTCGATTGTGCGCTCATAACTAAGTTTAATCTCCAGCAACAGAGCATTTTTACCTTTTAGCCAGGCCGCCCCCTTAAACTGCTCCTGCGGCTGGGCCACCGGCAGCACTTTGCCAAGCTGCTCGGAAAATACCCGGTTTAATTCAAAAGCAATATCTAAGGAAATAAGATCATCAACGGGCTTTTCATAAAGATCACCATCCGTATCTACTCGTTTTACCCCCATCTTCCGCACATCAATGCCGTAAATATATAACTCGGCATAATCCTTAAAATTTACCCCCGTGGTAATAGCCGTTTCTTCAAACCCCACCCCGCGGGGGCTTTCCTGCGCCCAGGAAATGCCAGATATGAGAATAATTATCCACCACCAGAAAAATAATTTTTTCATAACAGACTGCTCCTTTCTGAATAAAAGAAAATAATTATGATTTCATTTTGACAAACCGGGAATAGGCCGGATTTATTTATTTTGCGTAATTAGCGTGGGGATATATTTTTTTAACGCGGCGATCCGCTCATCCGCGTAAGGGTGTGAGCGAAAATACCCCAGAGCTTTCCAATTCGGCCCCTCCTCCTGCTTAATCTTCTCAAGGGCACTCAATGCTCCGTAAGGGTCAAAATCTGCCTGATAGGAATACCTGGCCCCTATTTTATCCGCTTCGTACTCATCTTTACGGCTGTACCCTAAAGAAGCTAATTGATAAACGGTATCCACCCCCACCGCCACACTCCGGGTAACCGGACGATCACTACCCATCCCCGCCGAAGCAATGGCAAAAATCAGCTGATAGGCCAGATTCGCCTGTATCTTTTTGGCAATATGCCTGGCTGCCACATGGCCGACTTCATGGCCGATAACATAAGCCAGCTGATCATCATCCAGTATTGTGGCCAGGCCGCTATTTACATAGATCAATCCCCCCGGCAAAGCCATGGCGTTGAGTTCTTTCTCCTCAAGCACATAAAAATTATATTCAAGATCCTGACGGTCGGAAACCGCGGCGAGACGTTTGCCGACCCTCCTAACCCTCTCCTCTAACGCAGCGTCTTTAGAAGGCTTTTTTTGAATCAAGACCTCCTCCTGTACGCTTTTACCGATGGCTATCTCGGAATCTGTATCGATAAAGATAAGCTCTCTTTTTTCGGTGGCCGGATTGTAAATCGTCGAACAACCATAGAGCGATAAAGGCAAAACGACCAATAAACAAATCGGTAAAAATTTTTTAAAAGTGAACATCGCCATCAGTTCATCAGGTCCGGCATCTCTTCTGCTTGCCGGCTGCCAGATTCAGTTTTTAAGTTATTTATACTCAACCTATGAATGCATTTTATATTCCGGTTACAGGCATTGCAAGACAAAAAAAGCTTATGACCGCTATTGCGCGATCATAAGCCCTTAAACTCTTCGGTTATCCCGAAAATCTCTCCTATCCCCTAGGCAGTTTTAACCGGTGGCTTCCCCAGCCGCAGATGCGCATGGCAATATATTTCGTGATTATAAATACTTAAGATCTGCTTGCAGTGGGGATACCGGCACTTTCTACCCTTACAGGATGTTTTTATTTTTTTGATAGCTGTCCTTTCCCGTCCGGCAAAATCAAGCGCTGGACCATTACTTAAAGGCGCCGGATTTATTGCGCGGCGGCAATACGCACGTCAACGGCGCGCGGCCCCTTGGGACTATCTTCGATTTCAAACTCTACCCGCATCTCTTCCTTAAGATTCATAAATTGACCTTCAGTAACTCCGTTTTGATGAAAAAAAACCTCCCGCCCGTCCGTATCGCTGATAAACCCGAAACCCCGGTCGCTGATAATCTTCTTAATCTTTCCCGTATGCATAAAAGGCCTTTCTGCCTGGAATACCACAATCAGGCGTTTAAAAAGAAAAAAGGCCCGGCATCGCAATGAGCCGGGCCTTTTTTGGCTTTTTTAGGTTATAACTTAACGACGTTAGTCGCCTGTTCGCCTTTAGGGCCTTGCGAGATCTCAAATTCAACCTGCTGGCCTTCAGCTAAAGACTTATATCCCTCACCCTGAATCGCGCTATGATGTACAAATACATCCTTACCGTTTTCAGGGGTGATGAAACCATAACCCTTTTGATCACTAAACCACTTCACTGATCCTTTTACCATTGTTTGCTACCTCCTTCTTTTTTAATTTATAGTAAACCGCTAGAAATCTCCGATCACTTTTACCTCCGGGATTTCAAACTTCTAACGGGGCAAACAATGATGAAAAACAAAAACCGCAAGGCTAGATTCCTAATCCTTGCGGCCTAAGAGTTCTAATCTAATTTCACTACATTTTTATGATAGCATATTTTTGCTATCTGTCAAGGTTTATTTATCGGAAATTTACCTAAAGCCTTGAGCTTTAACGCGATTCGTTCTTACGTTTTGAGAAACAATCCTTGCAGTATACGGGACGATCCTCTCTGGGCTTAAAAGGGACCTCGCATTCTTTTTTGCATTCCGAGCAGGTCGCTTTGTGCATTTCCTTAAAACTATTGCCGTATCCGCCGCCGCCAAATCCATTACCGTTATATGCCATCTACCTCTCCTTTTTGTTCAACTGCTGTTTGGTTTTCCGCAATTTCCGGTTGGAGGACT
Source organism: Candidatus Omnitrophota bacterium (assembly GCA_041308825.1). GTDB lineage: Bacteria > Omnitrophota > Gorgyraeia > Gygaellales > Profunditerraquicolaceae > UBA6249. Next base: position 2,960 of record JBFZAU010000049.1, on the reverse strand, counting down.
TGAGGATTTTTCTTTTCCAACCTTCTTTGCAGCTTAGCTTCCGTTTTCTTTTTTTGCGCCAGTTCCCGCTGGCGTTTTTTGAATGAATAATTATCCGCCACTTCTTCCTTTCCCGCGCCGGTTTTACGCGCGTCTTTACTGCCTACGCCCTGCCGCCTGCCTTAAACAGCGCTTAAACCCCGGCAGGCATCGGTCTTTAGTTCAAACATCAGATCCTTAACCGAAACGATCTTTTTAATCCTAAAGGCATTGCTTCCGCACATCGCAAAACCATTATCCAGGTCACCGCGGTAAGCGTTGACCAGAGCTTTAGCGATGCAATAATTGACCTTATGGGGGATACAGGTAGATAAACAATGGTAGGCGCAGTTGAAACTTGTGCGCACTCCGGAGCATATCTTTTTGACAAAGGCATTGGAGATTACCCTCCCCGGCATACCTACGGGGCTGTCGATCACCACAATATCTTTTTCTTCCGCGGCCAGATAGGCTTCTTTGTATTTTATGGAAGCATCGCATTCATGCGTACAGACAAAACGCGTAGCCATTTGCACCCCGCTGGCTCCCGAAAAAATCGCGGCGGCAATATCGGCTCCGTCAAAAATCCCTCCGGCGGCAATCACCGGAATGCGCGCTTTCCCTGTTGCAAATTCGTTGGTCACGCTCAGCACATCCTTAAGCATACGCTCCAAGGAGAAATTCTTTTCATCCTGCAGCTCCTGCCGGCTATAACCGAGATGTCCTCCAGCCCGTGGCCCTTCGACAATTACGGCATCCGGCAGGCGGTTATACCTTCTTAACCAGGCACTGCAAATAATTTTAGCTGCCCGGCCTGAGGAAACAATCGGAATAAGCTTAGTATGGGAGTTTTTCACCAGGGCGGGAAGTTTTAACGGCAGCCCGGCTCCGGAAATAATCACATCCACCGCCTCCTCCTGGGCAACATTAACCATCGCTTCGTAATCGGTTAAGGCGCACATAATATTTACGCCAAAAGGCTTTTTAGTTTTTAACCGGGTTTCCCGGATGATTTCCCTTAATGCCGCACAAGAACGGGTCTTAAAATCGATATCCCCCAAGCCTTCCTCCCCTAACCCCACTGCCGCCAGCACCCCTAATCCGCCTTCATTGGATACCGCCGAAGCCAGTGAAGATGAAGATATGCGCACTCCCATTCCGCCCTGAATGATCGGCAAGGCGATAATCAAGCCGCCAATATCAAGATTTTCGAATAAAATTTTCATAAAATTCTCCTATAAATAAAAAACCGCCCAAAGTTAGTCGTCTCTAGCCTTTGCGCGGTCTTGGTCTACCTAAAGAGTCTCTATCTTTTAATTACTACTTTATATAAGTATACCATACTTTATGAAAAAAAGCTTATTTATTTTTACCCGGATACCTCAAACTATTTAATTCCAAGCTTATTTAATATCCGCATCATCGGGCACCAATTAGTAAAAGCCGATTGTAACAGATTGGCACCGACAAATGCCGCAAACCACAACCAGCGCGCATCTACAAAATGCGCCAGTAACAAACTAATCAGGATAAACGCACCCGCTATCCCCCGCAATGATCTTTCCATCATCGATCCCTCCCCGGCTTAAAAACTGTAACGCACCCGCACAAAAGCATTCTTATTCTTTTGCATCATTCCCAAATCCGTAGTATCATCTTCTCCCCAGGGAAGATTAAAACCTACCGTCAGCTTCCATTGATCGCTAAGGTCATAGGCGCAAGATAAACGCAGATACCCGTCTTTATCCGAAGGGGACCAGAAATTAAAAAGACCCAGCATTACCGTTTGATTTTTATAAAGCTTGGTAACCCGCTGGGTCAAAAGGTGGCGGTATTCATCCCAAAAATAATCGGCTGATAAAAGCGCTTCCTTATATTTAGAATAGTTAAGCTTTTGTTCAAACATATACTGCGCGGCCAGCTTAAGGTCATTACCTAAATCCTTCTCATACCCCTGGAGCCACTTGATCATTGAGTTTTCCACCAGGCGGTTATCTCCATAATCATCCTGCCGCGAACGATAATACCCCATCTCCGCATTGCCGATGCCTCCCAGAAAAGGCCCGCGCAGGCTAGTGCCATAAACATCCAGGCGTTCATAAAAAAGCTGATGATTTGCCTCATCTAAATAACTGCGCGGCGACGGATCAAACCCGCGGAAATAATAAAAGGCCCCTTCCGCGCTGCCGAATGTCCGGTAAAGGCGCAAGGCATATTGCATATTCCTGGCCTGGCGCGCCGGCTTAACCGCATTACGGTTACTGTCGGTACCGGTAATTTCGCCTTGGAAGCTATCAAAGAAAGAAACCCTGTCCCCGTCAGGAATGGTATTGGGGGTAAAATACGGAATCAGCACAAAATCTATATTTACTATTTTCGGATATAAAGATAGGCGCAGGGCATCGGAAGGTTTCTTTAAATACTCATCATCCCTGCCGATATAAAAAGAAATGTAATCCTTGGGGAATAAATCATTAATAAACAAATAATCCCCTGTCCCCCAGGTCAAAACCTGCCGGCCGGCCTTGATATCCAGGATACTGGCGGGGCTAAAAGCAAGATTGAGTTCGCGCACCTGGTATGAACCGGTAGTCTGGAAATATTCATCCAGGACAAAATCACCTTTATAGGTAAATACGCTATTCCAGCGGGATAGAAGATTAACTCCCGGGATAGCATAACGGGTCTTTAGCTGGACCCTTTGCTCAAGCAGATTATAATCCCGGTGCTTAGTTGGTGAATCTTCACTGAGGCGGACACCGAACCCCTGTTCCACAAAACCATGCCACTGCGGAAGTTCTAATGCTTTTGCGGATGCTGCCGAGAAAATAATAAATACTGCGGTTAGAAAAAGCGGGCGTCTCAAATTTTACTCCTTAAGCCATTGTTGGGGAGGCGTGCGCAGAAAACGCTCGGTAAAGATATCACTGTTTAAACTCAAA
>JBFZAU010000048.1:0-6436 GCA_041308825.1 Candidatus Omnitrophota bacterium | reverse complement strand
ACTGCAGGTTCAGACAGAAATAAAACCACCGTCAGAGATAAAATCACTGAAACAGGATTGCGTTCGTTCATTTGAGTAATATATTTAATTTAAGCGTCAAATTATTATACCATCAAACCCGCAAATTTAATACTTATCTAAAACCTTCTCAAAATGCTGGTAATCCTTTAAAGACTTCCAGTTGCCTCCCCAGGTCCAGCCCAGGCGGATAAAAGTTTTGGTAACCGGAGAATTACGGGTCAAGGTGCCGGGCTGGGCTGGATCATAAATTGCCCCCCGGGGTAAAACAACCCGGCCTTTAATATAGGGGTTCTGCGCCGGGTTGATATCCAGGGCAAACCCGTAAGCGTGCATCGAGAGCCCCTTGCCTGCGGTAACCTTGCGGTAGTTAAACCCCGAAGTATTATTCAAACGCATAGACAAGCCGTCGCTATTATAGACTCCGTCGCGGCAAAACCTGTCGTGGGAAACCGGGATCACCGATTTAACCGGAAACCGGGTTTCCAGAATTACCTTAAATACTTGCTGAATATCCTTAACTAACCGGTAATCAATAACAATCTGCCCCTTATGTACCTTAGCATCAAATGAATAATACAACACCTCCACCAGCCGCTGCTTCTTTTTAAAAGCCGCCGGTGCGTATTTTCTCAAAGCCTGCGTTAAAGTAATATTACTGTCGATGATCGGATTGTAAAGAGTACCCAAGGCCGGCGGCGAAACCAAAGTTACCTTGTAAGAAGGCTCCTGCAGGCTGACGCAGCCGGAAAGAAACAAAATCAGCATCAGCAAAAATGGGGCCAGAATTATTTTATAACCCAAACTCTTACGGTAAAATAATTCTGACCCCATTTTTACTCTAATAGCCTGCTCTTGGCTTTGTTAAATTCTTCATCGGATAAATGGCCTGTTGAATGCAATCTGATCAACCTTTCCAACCCGGTAAGCAGTTTAATATTTTTATCCGCCGGCCCCAGCGCCCGGATAAACTTGCGGTCCCTGAATAAATCGGTTACCGCCACAGCGATCATTTGTTCGATCAATTCCACATATTTATCGCGGGGGGAGAAACCGATCCATTTAGCGGTTAAGGTTGAATATTTTTTAGAGAATATCATTACCCCGTTGCTATTATACAATTCCAGGGTAAAATCAACCCTACCCTTAGCCGATTTGATCAACGCATCCAGTGAGCAAAAGTAGAAATAGTCCAAGGTTCCGGTAAGCAAGAGGTCAGCATTATTATCCTTAAGCGCTTTGGCAATTTCATCTTTATTTTTTCCGGCAACCTGCAGTTTAACTAAATTAAAGCCTTCTTTCGCCAACTCCGAAGCGATCGCATCGGTAATCTTGGCGGTAACCGGCGTAGCTGCCTGGGCGTAGGACAAGCCGACCCTGCCGATCATCTCCTTATTTTTTCTTAAATCCTCAAAATTGGCGGTAATCACCTTTACCGCCCCGGTGATCGCGGTCTTACGGTACGCCTCATCATTCTCCAGGATGTTGAACGTCTGCGTCGCGCAACCTAGAATAAAAACCGTAAATAATATTACGCCTGGTTTAATCAGTTTCATATTTAAAGAATCACTGCCTTTAATTTATTATCATCCAGCCCTAGCTCAGCGTTAATCCATCGCTGCATTATCGCCGGCTTTAATTATAGCATAAATAACTTTAATTCGGATCCTTAGCCGAGCAGCCGGTTTTAACATAATTAGAAACAAACAGACGCTCAGACATTACAATATTTACAAAACTTACGCCGACCCGGTAAGCATTCTTTACCCGCATACAATAACAAACTTGCACGTCCAGTTCGAAATTTTGCGTTTTTTTCACGCCCTGTTCATCTTTACTAGTCAGGCTGAATTTTACTTTTAATAGGGCTTCCGGGGGGATTTCGGAATTAATTAATAAACCCAGGCCGCCCTCGCTGATATCCTGGACAAAGGCCGGCCGCTCCATCTTGCCCACCTGCACCCGCACCTGCGCCGGCAGCTGAACCTTGTATAAAAGGTTAAAGTTTACCGGCGCGCGTTTATGTTGCCTTCTCTCTTTACCCATATGACATAAATTATAGCAGATAATACGGCTGAATGCTGTAAAATCCGGCAACTGCCGCGTAACCGCCTAATTCATCGAAATAGTTCAAAAAAACTTTAACCCGGTCACCAGAATGATATCTGGTTTTAACATACCCCGGATACAACATTACCGGTTGGTTCGTCGCAAACACGCCAAATAAAAACCTGATCTTATCGTGTGGATAATATCCTCGCTTAACCGACTCAACTTCCAAAGTAAAATAACCGTTATAATTAGCGAATCGCGGGTTCTCCGATCCGGCTGTCTGCTGAGAAAGAATCTTACCGATGATAACCAGTTCAGAAATGCTGTTGATCTTCTTTGCCGCGACTTTAACTTCCCGCTCGCTACCGCCGTTATAGACCAGTTTCACTAAATCATAATTCAATGCTTTTAACTCTTCCCGGTTGCCAACCTCGATTAGCGCAGTTTTATTGTTTTCGGGAAAATTACATCCAGCAAGCGTAAAAATGGCTAATGAGAGAGCAATCACTATATGATTGATGGACTTTTTACATTTAACCATTATCCGCTCTACGCCATGCCTGCATGTTCATCTCATCCCAGGTACACTGTCCCGATTAAAAGGGAAAGTGTTTCTAGTTTCTAAGTTACTTAAGGCATTTCTAACTTCTTTAATTCCAGGGCGGCTTTCTCAATAAAATCATCCACCACCATATTGATGGCCTTTCTCCAGTTGGCTTCGTTGGCTACCTGGCAGTAATTACGCGAAGCGGCCTCAATAATAATCGGGCTGTCTCTCTGCGGAACACTCACCGTGTTGGTCGTAGTAATTTCACTTTTTAGAGAAAGCGTCCAGAATCCCGGCATAAACCAGGCCCAGAACTTATCGATATTAATATCTATTATAATCGCCTCCGGCCTTGCTTCTTGAGCGTTATTGGTTACCTCATAACCAAGGGAAAATAAAGCGTTACGGGTCGCTTCATAAATAATACCCTGCACATTCTGGCCTTCCTCAAGAAAGATATCTCCCAGGGCCTTGCCGTAGGTATTGCGTTTTCTGGCAATCGCCCGGCTTTTTAATTCAGGGGTGATGGCATCTACCCCGCCATACCCTAATGACGGGATATCGGCGCTTTTAGGTTTATCCTGGAATTCACGGTTATCCGCGATGGAACGGAGATATACCTGTTTACCATTAGGGCTGACTAAGCTGCCTTGCGGCACTTTGATATCCAAATACCCCCTATTCGTCGCGCAACCGGCAATGATAATAATAAGTACCGTCAAAATAACTAACTAGGCAAATTTATGCATTTTTTCTCTCCTTAAATTAAAATTTTTTTATTTTTCTTCCCAATAAATTTTAATTTACGCCGACCGTTTCAATATTCGAATATAATTGAACCGCAACATACAGGCTTAGGTCGACGCAATCCACCACCATCAACAAACCGTCTAACCTACGCTTAGTTCGGCGCTTCAACCACTTAAAATAAAAATTACCCCAAATTAAACTAACAATTTTTTTTTACATCGAGCGTTTCAAATACATTTATCCAACCGCCTAATATAGGCCTAGCTCGATGAAGCTAACCGCATCATCCACGCTTAGTTCGACGCTAAGCGAATATCATATACACACTATCCAGCTCACCCCCGGTACACTGTCCCGATTGGAATGGAAACTGTTTCTGGCTCTTTATTTGCCTTTCTTTATCTCTATGGCTACCAACCCCCCGCACCATAAGCCGCCAATCAGCAAATAACCTAAAAGGGGATATTCAACAATATAATCGTTAACATCCCTGGGTAATAAAACATAGAAAATAATAAAAATGATCGGTATCCCCAGCAAAAACCAGGCATAAAGTATTGTGCCCCAGAGAGACCGCTCTTTATTGCACTCCGCACAGCGCAGCAGGGACTTATCCGCGTAAATCTTATAGCGCACCAGCTCCTTGCCGCAGCGCAGGCATTTTGAATAAATCTTCTCGCTTTCTAAATGCTCCCCGAACTCCTGCCCGGAATCTTCCATATTAAACCCCAAATAATAAAGGAGCAGTTCTTTAAAAAGAAACTGCCCCTTTTATAAATCGCCTGACTTCCACCACTTCTCCCAACCCATCAAAATATTTTACTCCCGTTAACTTACTTGTCAATAAAGAAAACTTGGATATTCCGGGCTAACGTGAGTTATCTTTGCGGTATTGCTTAAGCATCTGGGCCACCCGCTTCCGATGCAGGGTTAAAGCATCCACCAATCTCTGTACGGTCAACTGCCCCTGTTCAGAGTCCGGTTTCAACATGGCAAACCAGTTCCTATCAATCAAGGAGCTTTCAATGTCCCAGGCGATTGCCAAGGTACGCTCCATCGAAAACTCCTCAACCAGCGCCTCCTGAATTCGCTGGTCCAAATAATCATTAAATAATCGGATCGCTTCGGGATTAAACTGCTTTTCATTAAACTTAAGGCTTCCGTTCTGAGCCAATTCCTTCAAACTCCTTAACCAGATAGCATGCCCCAACTCATCATTAGAAAGTTTAGACCAAAAATCAAAATACTGTTCGGATTTAGCAGCATAAGCACTATACAGCTTGCTGAGTTTTTCTTCATTTACTGCCAAACACTCAATGACTTCGGAAAGCCGTGCCCGCATAATCTTCTCCTTTTAATAAATAATATTATATCATTTATCCCGGCAATGCCCAGACAAAAGCATTGACGAAGGCTAAGGCAAGAGTAATTTTAATTTATTGTTTCAAAGCAACTAATATGTTATAAACTATTGTAAGGAGACAACTTGATGAACGCTGCCTCAAGCTTTAAAAACGACAAATTCGAGATCAGCTGCCGGACGATCAATACCATTCTGAATTACTTAAAACAGGAAGGTAAAGATACCGACGAAATCCTTCAGGGGCTGCCCTGTGAGGAAAAATACCTTACCGACACCAACAACTGGATCTCCCGGGAGGTCGAAAACGAGATCTTCCGCCGGGTAGTGTCGATCTTTAAAGACGATGAAGTGTTATTCAAAATCGCCCAGGCCTCCGAAAAACTGCACAGTATGGGTTTCCTGGACCATATGGTGAGGCTGATCGCCAACCCGCAGTTCATCCTCAAACGCGCCTCTAAATTCAACAGCTACTTCACCAAGATCCACGATTTAGAAATCATTAAATGCCAGCCGGCAGGCGCTACCATCCGCTACAGCACCAAGCCCGGCTATACCATGACGGCCTGTGACTGCCATTACACTAAAGGGATGCTCACGATTATACCCGGGATATGGGGAAGCGAGTTGGCTAAAATTACGGAAGAAACCTGTGCTGTGCCGATCGATCAAATGGGCAAAATTAAAGGAAAATTTTACACGGTAGATCAAGACGGCTATGTCCAAGAACATGAAACAGCCAAAATTAAAAACGGACAGAATGGGACTAAGGTCGCCGGTAAGCTCAATCCTAACGGAACATTTAAGCTGGGTAATACCATTTACGGTGCCGCCCAATGCCTCTATCACATCAGTTGGAGCCCGCGGATGATGTGGTTTAAGCGGATCTTTTATAATATCTTCACCAAGCCCAAAGTTCTGGAAGCGGCCATTGAAGAAATGCAAAGCGAAAATGATCTAATCGAAAAGAAATACCAGGAATTATACGTCAAGAATGTGGAACTGCAAAAACATTATGTCGATACGATCAACTCCCTGATCTGCGCCATCGATGCCAAAGACCACTATACCCTGGGCCATTCCGTTAACGTCAGCCAGCTGGCCGAGCATATCGCTAGAAAACTTGAGCTTGATCCCGATAAAATCGAAACCATTAAACAGGCCTGTAAACTTCATGACTTGGGGAAAATCGGAATTAAAGACAGTATCCTGCTTAAGCCGGATAAGCTGACCGAAGAGGAGTGGATGGAAATTAAAAAACACCCGGTTTTGGGAGCCGAGATCATCAAACCCCTCACCTTCTTAAGCGATGTGGCGATTTTGATCCGACAGGATCATGAACGCTGGGATGGCCAGGGTTACCCTGACGGATTAAAAGCAAATCAAATCGATATCGGAGCGCGGGTAATTATGCTGGCCGATGCTTATGACGCAATGACCTCCGGCAGGGTTTATCGCAAAAAACTAAGCAAGGAGGAGGCTTTAAATGAGATTGAAAGAAATACCGGAACCCAGTTTGACCCGTTGGTAGTTGATGTATTTTTAAAGATTATGCAGGAAGAGGATGGACAATAGGACTCTGCACCGCGCTAGGCTTCACATCGGCCTCAGACCTGTTGAACTCTGCACCGCGCTAAGCCTGGATGTTGCGGTTTGATTAGATTCGAATGCTGAATCGCGCGGTGTAAAATAAAATAGCCGCTACGGTA
>JBFZAU010000047.1:0-5612 GCA_041308825.1 Candidatus Omnitrophota bacterium | reverse complement strand
CTATTTTCCTTTAAGCCCGGAACTAAGGGGCTCCAAAGGTATTGTTGTGGTTAGCCCTTCAGTGGGGGAGTGTGAGCCGGCGCTGAACAGCTCTGCAGAGGGCGGGGAATATTCTATTCAGGTGGGGTTTTTTACCAGCAGCGCTAATGCTAATAATTTTAAAAATACTTTATCAAGTAAAAATTATCCGGCTTACCTGGAAGACTCCGGCTCAGGTTACCGGGTTAAGGTGGGTAAAGTCAAATCCCGCCAGGAAGCTCTCGATTTAGAGGATAGGCTCATCCGGGATGGTTTTCAAACTAAAATCTGCCCGTTGTAGTTATGTTAAAAAAGAAAATTATTTTTCTCCTGGGGCCCACCGGTATAGGCAAATCAGCGGTAGCCATCAAGCTGGCTAAAAAAATTAACGCTGAAATTATCTCCTGCGATTCAATGCAGGTCTATCGCCGGATGGATATCCTTACTTCTCAAGTTACCCGGCGGCAAAAGCTGCAAATCAAGCACCATCTTGTAGGCGCCATCAATCCCGATCAGGAATATAATGCGGCTAGGTATCGCAGAACAGCAATCGCGATTTGCGATAAACTTTTTGCGGCCGGAAAAATACCTTTATTTGTCGGGGGGAGCGGGCTTTATTATTCGGTTATCGTTGATGGGTTATTCGCGGCCGTGCCGCAGGATAAGATCATCCGCGCTGGGCTGGAAAAACAGCTTAAATTAAAGGGAAATATTTATCTTTACCGCCGGCTGGCTAAGGTTGATCGTGCGGCAGCCGCCAAAATCCATCCGCATGATTCCAGGCGGATCATCCGCGCCCTGGAGGTGTATTTAAAAACAGGTAAATGTATTTCCAAATTGCAGAAAGCAAGAGTGGGCTTAGGTTCAGACTACCAGGTTAAAGTTTTGGGGTTAAATGCTCCGAGGCAGTCTCTCTATGCTGCGATTGACCGGCGCGTTGAAAAGATGTTTACCGGCGGGGTAATTAATGAAGTCAAGCGTTTACTTAAAGCTAAATTAAGTTTAACCGCTAAATACGCTATCGGTATCCCTGAAGTAAAAGGGCATCTTGAGGGAAGATATGATTTAAGCGAATGCAAGCGGTTGATGCAGCGTAACAGCCGGCATTACGCTAAACGGCAGTTGACCTGGTTCAGGAAAGATAAGCGGATTAAGTGGGTAAAGATTAAAGTAGGTGAAAGACCGGCAAAGATTGCGGGGAGGATTTTTAAAAACTTTGGAAAAAGCCTTATTAGTTAGTGTCAAATTAAAATCGGACGCAGATTCCTGGCAGATCGAAGATATCTGCGCGGAATTAGAGGAGTTGGCCTCTTCCACTACTGTTGAAGTTGTGGAAAATGTAATCTGTACCTGCGACCGTCCGACTGCCAATTATTTTATCGGTAAAGGCAAGGTGGAGGAGATCGCTTTTATCGCAAATGCCGAATCGGTCGATGTGGTTATCTTTAGTCATGATTTAAGCGGGACTCAGCAGCGCAACCTGGAGCATGCCCTGGGGCGTAAAACTATTGACCGCACGCAATTAATCCTGGATATCTTTAGCCGCCGGGCTAAGAGCCCGGAAGGTAAAATGCAGGTGGAATTAGCGCAGTTGGAATATTCACTTCCCCGCTTAAGCGGTAAGGGAATCGTGCTTTCAGATTTAGGAGGCGGAATCGGTACCCGGGGGCCGGGGGAGACGCAATTAGAGCAGGATCGCCGCCAGGTCAGGAAAAAGATCGATAAATTAAAAGAAGATTTGCGTAAAGTCCATCAGCATCATCAGGCAATGCGCAAGAAAAGAATCAGCAATCATCTGCCGGCAGTAGCTTTGGTCGGCTATACCAGCGCCGGTAAATCGACATTATTGAACCGGCTTACCGCTTCATCCCAGCCAACCAGCGAAAAATTGTTTACTACACTGGACCCGCTTTCTAAGAACTTGATTTTGCCTAATGGCCAAAGCGTGATTATTTCCGATACTGTGGGGTTCCTGCATGCTTTGCCCCACCGCTTAATCGAAGCTTTTAAAGCTACTTTAGAAGAAGTTAAAGATGCTGATTTATTAGTGCATGTGTTGGATGCGGATGACTACCGGTTAGCCCAGCATAACCAGGCGGTGTTATCGGTTTTAGAGGAACTTGGCCTTCAAGATAAACCGATTCTGGTGGTATTGAATAAGATTGACCTTTTGGCTGAGCGTCAATTGCCGCAAGGCTGCCTTCAGGATTTTCCCGGCGCGGTGTTGATCTCCGCTAAAACCGGGGAGAACCTGGATCGCTTATTGGCCAGGTTAGTCGAACACTTTTTGGCCCTGATGCTGGAGTTGGAAGTTACTTTGCCGCATGGCCGTATGGACCTGGTAAACTTTTTTTATCAACATGCCAAGGTGAAGAAGATCGATTATACGGGCCGGGGCGTTAAGGTTAGCTTGGCGATCCCGCGGGAGCTGTTCGCCCGGGTTCAAAATGATCAAGATATAAAAATCGATCCGTCATCTTGAAAAGAGCCTGGAATTTATCTGTTAGATAATCTAATAAAAATAATTATTTTACTTGACAAAAATAAATAGATGTGTTAATATCTATCTGTCAGGAGGCAAAGGATGCGGCTGTATAGTTTAAAAATCGCGCCTGAGGAGCCGGTTTATGTAATCGGTGTAGTTTGTAAACTGGTTAATATTCCGGTCTGGACCTTGCGGCAGCTGGATAAAGCCGGGGTGGTTAAGCCTAAACGCGTGGGCAGGCGTCACCGTCTTTATTCGCTTAGAGACTTAAAGCGGCTGGAGTATGTGCATTATCTGATGGAGGAGAAAAGGGTAAATATTGCCGGAATCAAAATAATTTTGGGAAGGGGGGAATAAAAATTTTTTAAGGTTTAGTTAGCACTCTAATGATTTAAGTGCTAATTATGTTGACAAAAGATGGGTTTGTGTTAAAATTACGGCTTAGCGTTTTTTAGAGAAATTAAGGGGGTTAAGGTTAGAAAATGCGTACCGTAGACTACAATTCGCGCCGCAAGCAGGTGTTGAATTCGGCAATTAGCCGATATATCAAAAACGCCATGCCGGTAGCTTCTGATGATATTGCCGAAGAATTCGATTTAAGTTCGGCAACGATCAGGAATATTTTCTCCGAATTGGACCAGTCCGGCTACTTAAAACATCCTTATACCTCCGGGGGAAGGGTTCCTACTGATAGAGGGTATCGCTATTACGTGGATTTCCTGATCCAGCAGATGGAGCTATTGGATGAAGAAAAGCAGCGGATCCTGAAGGAATGCAAAAAGAAGATTCGCCGCCTGGATGATTGTCTGGAAAATACATCCGAAGTTATTTCCGAGATTACGCATTATGCCGGGATTGTTTCGTTCCTGCAGTGGCAGGATAAGATGTTTTATAAAGGCATCAGCCGGATACTCGACCAGCCGGAGTTTAAGGAAGCCGATAAAATCCGTTTATTGGTCAGGTTGATGGAGGATAAAAGTAAACTGCTGGATATTATTAACCGGGAGTATACCGGAAAAGTGAAGGTTTATATCGGCAGTGAACTGGGCTTTCCAGGGATGGATAACTGCTCGCTGGTGGTTGCGGGTTTTAAGCTAAAAAATCAGGCTACCGGCAGGCTGGCGGTTTTAGGGCCGATGCGCATGGAGTATGATCATATTATTCCGACGATGGAATATATTTCGGAAGTTTTGAATCAAATTTTGGAGGGGTTTTAAGATATTATGGAAGAACATAAATCTAACCAAAAAAATACGGAAGAGCAAAAGAGCCATAAAAAAGAGGAAAAAATAATTACTTTAAAAGAAGCTGAATATTTGGCGCTTTTGGATGAGGTTAAGAATGGCAAGGAGAGCCAGGATAAGCTGTTGCGCAACCAGGCTGACCTGGAAAATACGCGCAAACGCCTGGATCGGGAAAAGCAGGAGTTTGTAAAGTTCGCCAATGAAGGGTTGATCCTGGATTTACTCAACGTATTGGATGATCTGGAACGCACGGTTGAGTTGGCGCAAACAGCTAAAGATGACCTTTCGGCTTTCCTTAAAGGGATCGAAATGATTCTGGCGCATTTATACGAAATGCTTAAAGATCACGGGGTTAAACCGATTGAGGCCGAGGGAAAAATATTCGACCCGAACTTTCATGAAGCTTTAATGCAGGTAGAAAATAAGGATTTACCGGAACATACGATCGTGGAAGTATTACAAAAAGGTTATTTGATTCACGGCCGCATCCTGCGGACCGCGAAAGTTAAGGTGACTAAACATTAAGCCTTCGACTTTTTAAGGCGCGCCGGGAGTTTGAAGCACCGCAAATTCTTTAGGTAAGCGTTGAAGGCCGGTTAGATAAAAACTTGAGGTGCTTGAAGGAGGATCTAAAATGGCAAAAGTGATTGGAATTGATTTAGGAACATCAAATTCAGCGGCAGCGGTGATGGAGGGTGGCAGGCCGGTGATTATTCCTTCTGCTGAAGGGGCAGGGGTTGCTTCCGGTAAGGCCTTTCCGTCTTATGTTGCTTTTACTAAAGACGGTGCTCGTTTGGTCGGTGAACCGGCCAGGCGTCAGGCTGCCATTAACGCGGAAGGGACAATCCAGGCCGCTAAGCGTAAAATGGGTATGGATTTTAAATTCAAGGCTTACGGCAAGGAGTATACTCCTCAGCAGATATCTGCTTTTATTCTGCAGAAAATCAAGCAGGATGCCGAGGCCTATCTGGGGGATAAAGTGGAGGAGGTAGTCATTACCTGTCCGGCGTATTTTGACGATAACCAGCGTCAGGCAACCAAGGATGCCGGAGAGATTGCGGGTTTGAAGGTCCTGCGGATTATCAATGAACCTACTGCCGCTTGCCTGGCTTATGGTTTGGAAAAAGCCGGAAAAGAGCAAAAAATCATGGTTTTTGATTTAGGCGGCGGTACTTTGGATGTTACGATTATGGAGATGGCTCAAGGGGTTTTTCATGTTCAATCTACCAGCGGAGATACACAGCTGGGCGGAACGGATATGGACCGGGTATTGCTTGAGTACATTGTCGGTCAGTTCAAACGGGAAACCGGGATTGATCTGATGAGTGATAAAATGGCGGTTCAGAGGGTACGTGAAGCGGCGGAGAAGGCGAAGATCGAATTGTCTTCTACGGTCAGCACGGATATCAACCTTCCCTTTATTACTGCCGATGCTACGGGCCCTAAGCATTTGACGATGAATATTACCCGGGCCAAGTTGGAAGATTTGGTTGGGCCGATTATCGAACGCTGCAAACATCCGATGGAACAGGCGTTAAATGACGCTAAACTGACCAGTAAAGAGGTTGACCGGATTATTATGGTCGGCGGTCCTACCCGGATGCCGATCGTGCAGAAATTTGTCGAGGATTATGTCGGCAAAAAGATCGAGCGCGGAGTTGATCCGATGGAATGCGTGGCTTTAGGTGCAGCCGTACAGGCAGCGATTATTACCGGTGAGGTTAAAGATGTACTGCTTTTGGATGTTACCCCGCTTTCCCTGGGGATTGAAACTTTAGGGGGAGTGAATACGAAATTAATCGAAAGAAATTCCTCGATTCCTACTCAGAAGTCCCAGGTGTTTTCAACTGCGGCAGATAATCAAA
>JBFZAU010000046.1:0-17617 GCA_041308825.1 Candidatus Omnitrophota bacterium | reverse complement strand
ATTGATTTAACTCCTTCTAAGATTGGCAAGATGTGTGTGCCCGCCATAAATATGAAGGAATGCCTTAAGGTGAGCAATATTAATCTGATTACCTGTGGCGGGCAGGCAGCTATCCCGATTATCGCTGCGATTATGAAGGTTCATCCTCATACGGAGTATATTGAATTGGTATCCAGTATTTCTTCAAAATCGGCCGGTTCGGGAACCAGGCTGAATATTGATGAATTTACCCAAACCACCAGGGATGCGATTGAGAAATTTACGGGGGTGAAGAGGGCCAAGGCAATCATTGTATTGAATCCTGCCGAGCCGTCCGTATTAATGCATAATACTATTTACGCAAAAATTAAAAAACCGAACCTAGTCAGGTTAAAAAAAGAAATTAACGTAATGGTGAGATTAATTCAGAAATATGTTCCGGGCTATCGGGTTACCCTGGGCCCTGTGATAGAGGATAATCGAGTTACGACAATGATCGAAGTTGTCGGCAGGGGTGATTATTTGCCTAAGTATTCCGGTAATTTAGATATTATTACTTGCGCCGCCGTGAGTATGGCGGAAGCCTATGCCAGGGAGAAATTACTGCCTAAGATGGGTGAAAAATCATGAGCCAGGTACTTTTCTTTGACTCTACTTTGCGTGATGGTTCGCATGCTGTGGGCCATCAGTTAAGTGTAGCCAATATTAAAAATTACTGCAGCCAGATAGATGCTTGCGGCCTGTATACTGTTATTGTCGGTCATGGCAACGGGTTAGGCGCTTCATCATTACAGGTCGGTTTGTCAGCGGTCCAGGATATGGAAATGTTAAAAGCCGCCCGTAAAGAGCTTAAAAGAACTAAATTAGGAGTATTTCTAATCCCCGGGTTTGGTACGATTAAAGACGATATTCAGCCGGCTATTGATAAGGGAGTGGATTTATTTTGTGTTGCTACACATTGTACCGAAGCAGATGTTACAAAACAACATATCGAATTTTTGAATAAGAAAGATAAAGAGGCTTACGGGGTATTAATGATGTACCATATGGCGCCTAAGGAGAAATTGCTTCAGGAAGCTTTAAAAATGCAAAGTTATGGAGCCAGGGGCGTGATTATTATGGATTCTGCCGGCGCCTCCACTCCGGAAATGGTTTCTGAAACCGTTAGTTATCTTGCCCGGAATATTGAGATTAAATTGGGGTTTCATGCCCATAATAATTTGGGGTTGGCGATTTCAAATTCACTGATTGCGATTCAGAGCGGGGCATTAATTATCGATGGAACATTACGTGGTTTTGGGGCCGGAGCCGGGAATTGTCAGCTAGAGGTATTGATCGGATTATTAATGAAAATTGGTATTTCGACTGAATTGGATCTTTATCGCTTGATGGATGTCAGCGAAAAGATTGTTTCCAAGATCATGAAAAAGCCCCAGGAAATTTCTTCTATTTCTTTAATCAGCGGGATCGCCGGGGTTTTTTCAGGGTTTGCCAGCCATGTAAAAAAAGCAGCCGAGAGGTTTAAGGTTGACCCCCGGGATATTTTTATGGAGTTAGGCCGGCGTAAAATGGTGGCCGGACAGGAAGATTTCATCGTGGATGTGGCGATGTATTTGGCTAGTAAAAAAGGATCGGAGAAAGAAAGTTACGATATCGGGTCTCTGCTTTAGCGTCCTGCGGCCCTTGCGGTCTAATACCCGGCGTTAAGCGGTATTACGCCGGTATGCCCTTGTGGGCTAGGAGGTATTCTTATGAGAGTTGCTGATTTTATCTTTAAATTTCTGTCGGATCGGGGGACAGATACCGTATATATGATTTCCGGCGGCCAGGCAATGTTTTTGGTGGATGCGGTTTATCAGAACAAGAAACTTAAAGCCATCTGTACGCATCATGAACAGGCCGCGGGAATGTCGGCGGATGCTTATGGCAGGTTGACCGGGAAAATCGGGGTAGCCTTGGTTACCGCCGGCCCGGGAGCGGTAAATATTACAAACGGAGTAGTCGGAGGATGGACAGATTCTGCTCCGATGATGGTTATCTCCGGCCAATCCGGATTATCTTATGTGCAATACCAGCAGGAGCATTTTATCCGCCAATTTGGCATCCAGGGAATTAATATTAAACCCCTGGTGGAAAAGGCCACTAAATACTTTGTTACTGTAGATGATCCGGCCAAGATTCTTTATTATATGGGTAAGGCCTATTATTTAGCCTTGAACGGACGTCCTGGACCGGTCTGGATTGACGTGCCCTTGGATGTGCAAAAAATGGAGGTACCGGCGGGTTTGTTGGAGGAGTTCAGGCCGGATTTAGAAAAAATAAACACGCCTGTCCTGAAAGAGTCAATCAAGCAGCTGTTAGAGATGCTGGCTAACTCCAGCCGCCCGATTATCCTGGCGGGCCAGGGGGTAAGATTAGCGGGGGCGGTTAATGAATTCGCCGAGGTAGTCAACCGGCTCAAAGTTCCTGTTTTGACCTCCAGATTGGGAATTGACCTGATTAACAGCGATAATTTATTGTATGTCGGCCGCCCGGGTAATTACGGTGAAAGAAGCGCCAATTTCGCGATCCAGAACTCCGACTTGATCATTTCTATCGGCTGCCGCCTGGCCTCGGCATTGGTCGGGCATGATCCTAAAAATTTCGGTAAGCACGCCAAAAAGGCAGTAATCGATATTGATTAGGAAGAATTAAAAAAGCCGGGGGTAAAGATAGACCTAAAGATCAGGGAGGATGCTAAAGCGGCCCTGGCGCAGATTCTAAAGTTAAGTGAAAAAATAAAGCTTCCTAAATTCAGTCCCTGGATTAATCAATGTAATTACTGGAAAAAGACATATCCGGTAGTTCTGGCTTCTTATAAAAATGAGAAACCGGTTAACTCCTATTATTTTACGGATAAGCTTTCCGATTATGCGACTAAGGATGATATGATTATTGTAGATACTGGAACATGTTTTCATGTTGCCTGCCAGGTCTGGAAAATAAAGCAAGGCCAGAGATTCCTGACTACCGGGGGCCTATCTTCTATGGGTTATTGGGCGGCCTGCCTGGGCGCCTGTATCGCCAATCACCGCCGGCGTACCGTGGTGATTACCGGAGACGGCAGTTTGCAGATGAATATCCAGGAATTAGCGACGATCAAACATAATAATCTGCCGATCAAAATCATTATTTTTAATAATAACGGTTATTTGTTGATCCGCCATACGCAGAAGAATTTTATGCAGGGCAGGCTGTTAGGGGAGGGCCCGGATACCGGGGTGTGGTGCCCGGATGCGTTAAAAATTGCTCAGGCCTACGGAATTAAGGGGGTTAGGATCAATAAGGTTTCGGAAGTTGAGGAAAAAATAATGGAAGTTATGGAATATGACGGGCCGGTGGTTTGCGATGTAATGACCCCGGAGTGGCAATTGATCGTTCCCCGAATCTCCTCGCAAAAAATGCCGGATGGCACTTTGGTCGCTAAACCCTATGAAGATATGTATCCGTATTTGACCCGGGAAGAAATGCGTAAGAATATGGTTGCGGAATCAAGCAGGAGAACTAAAAAATAATGCTTAAGAAAATTGCGATCCTGGGGGCAACTGGGCATATTGCCAAAGGCCTGATCCTTGGTTTTATGCAGCAGGCCAAACCGGCTAAGTTGTTCTTGTTCGCCCGGTCTCCCGAAAAGGTAAGTAGATTTATCGCCGCACAAAATCTAAAGGCTTATCCGCGGATTGATGATTTTAAGCATTTTGCGCAAGAGAAATACGATGTGGTAATTAATTGTGTGGGGGTAGGCACGCCGCTTGAGTTAAAGCAGGCCGGCTCAGAAATATTTAAGCTGACCGAGGAGTTCGACAACCTGGTCTTGGGGTATTTGCGGCGGCATCCGGACGCCCGCTATATTAATTTCAGCAGCGGGGCAATTTACAGCGTAGCGGTATGCGCGGTAAAGCCGGAGCATTATTACGGGATAGCAAAATTACATCAAGAAGCAAAGCACCGGTCATTATCGGAGTTCAGGATTGTTGATCTAAGGGTTTTTTCTTACTTTAGCCGTTTTATTGAAATGGACTCCGGGTATTTTTTAACCGAACTTCTAAAATGTTTAAAAGCAAAAAAAACTTTTGTCACCAATGCCTGTGATTTTGTGCGGGATTTTCTGGCGCCCCAGGACCTTTTTGACCTGGTTTGTTTAATTATTAAGCAGAAGCCTTTTAACGGCGCCTTTGATGTTTACAGCGCAAAACCGGTTAGTAAATTTAAATTGTTGGAATATTTTGTTAAAAATTATTCATTAAAATATGTTACTAGAGGTAGTCTTAAACTAAGCTGTCCGACAGGGGCAAAAGTGCGGTATTGTTCTCATTCCAAAAAAGCGGCCAGTTTAGGGTATAAGCCGAAGTTCTCTTCTTTGGAAACAGTAGCGATGGAATCAAAGTATGTGCTTGGAGAAGTCAATGGATAGACAGGCTGATATCAGAAAACGGATATTAAAGCAGGTGGTAGATTATTTTGTCTGCCGGGAAAAAGAAAAATTCATTCCCGGTAAAACCAGGATTCCTTATGCCGGCCGGGTTTATGATGAAAAAGAGTTGGTAAATTTAGTCGATGCTTCTCTGGATTTCTGGCTGACTGCCGGCCGCTATGCGGAAAAATTCGAAAATCAGCTTGCCCGTTTCCTGAAAGTTAAATATTGCCTGCTGACAAATTCCGGATCTTCGGCTAACCTTTTGGCTGTTTCCGCGTTAACCTCGCCTTTATTAAAAAACAGGCGATTAAACCCGCAGGATGAAGTTATTACTACTGCTTGCGGTTTTCCTACTACCTTGAATCCAATTTTGCAGAATAACTTGGTGCCGGTATTTATTGATGTTGAAATAGGGACGTATAATATACAAGCCGGGAAAATAGAGCAAGCGATTACCAGAAAAACAAAAGCCATCTTTACGGCGCATACATTGGGAAATCCGGTAAATATTGATAAGATTAAGCAGGTAGTAAAGAAACATAATTTGTGGTGGATCGAAGATAATTGTGATGCTTTGGGTTCAAAATATAATGATAAATATACCGGAACTTTCGGGGATATTTCTACTTGCAGCTTTTATCCGCCACACCATATTACGATGGGAGAGGGTGGTGCGGTTTTAACGGGTGATCCGCTGCTTAAAAGAATAATCATGTCTTTGCGTGATTGGGGCCGGGATTGTTGGTGTATATCCGGGCATGATGATACCTGTAAGATGAGATTTAAGCAAAAATCCGGCGGGTTGCCATACGGTTATGACCATAAGTACGTATACTCGCATATCGGTTACAATTTAAAAGCTACTGATCTGCAGGCAGCAGTTGGTTGCGCGCAACTTGAAAAATTGCCCGGTTTTATCGACGCAAGGAAAAAGAACTTTAAACTCTTATCTAAGATTTTTGAAAAATGTAACGATTATTTTATACTACCGCAAGCAGAGCGTTTCTCTGACCCAAGCTGGTTTGGTTTTCCGGTTTTAGTAAAAGAAAACGCCCCTTTTTGCAGAAATGATATCGTTCATCATCTGGAAAAAAATAAAATTGCCACCCGGATGCTTTTTGGTGGTAATCTAATTAAACAGCCCGCATATAAAAACTTAAAGTTCAGGGTATCCGGAACCCTTGAGCATACGGATGCCGTAATGAACAATCTTTTCTGGATCGGAGTTTATCCCGGGCTTAATCCGGCTAAGTTGGCCTATATCAATAATGTTTTTAAAAGGTTTCTAAAAAAATTAAGCTGACCATTCTTATTTTACGTTTTAACGGTTTAGAATTTTTGGCGGTAGACTAAATATGAAAACTTTAGATTGGACCTGGAGATGAAAATAAAACCTTCCTGTGTTTTGTTAGTTGGGAATGATAATAAACTGAATCAAAGAGCAATAGATTACGTCCGCAGGTATTTTTTAATCAAGAGGGTTATTAATTTTCAAAAACAAAATATCACTGAGGCAGCTGCCGCTGCTTTAAAGCCGGAATACGTATTTAATTTTCTTAGCAGTAAAGTTCTTAAGGGGCCCTTGCTTAAATTTAAGAATGTAAATTTTCACCCCGCTCCTCCGGAGTGGCCAGGCAGGGGAAGTGCAAGCCTGGCATTATTTTATAACAGCAAGCATTATGGAGCTACTGCGCATATTATGGATTATTCAGTTGATTCGGGGGTGATTTTATTCGTGAAAAGATTCCCGATATCGCCGAATGAACCATGTGAAGATGTTTTTAGGAGGGGGGAGCTGGCATGTTTAGGGTTGTTTAAGAAAGTAATAAAATACATAGCTAAGCATAAAGGCCTACCTGCCGGCTGTGGTGAAAAATGGGGGAGGAAACCGGGAACTAAGCAAGAATTCCAGAAATGGCTTATTTTGGATCCTAAAAATAAAAAAGAATTTATAAAGAAAATAAAAGCTGCCAGGCATTCTAGGTTTCCTGGGCCATATGTCATGGTCCATGGATATAAGTTTGGCTTAGTTGCAGGTCGAGAAAGGAAAAATTTATGCCAAGATTAAAAAAAGAATTTACGCATGATATTGTTATCGTGGGAGGCTTGGGGCACGTGGGTTTGCCTCTAGGGATAATGTTTGCGGCGCAGGGGATGAAAGTAATGCTTTATGATGTTAACCAGAAATCGGCAAAAATAGTCCAGGCCGGTAAAATGCCCTTTATTGAATACGATGCTTTGCCTCTATTGAAAAAATCTTTGGCTGAGGGTAATTTAACTATTCAAATGCGCCCTGAGGCTGTGGGGCAGGCTAGAGTTGTCATCGTTGCGGTGGGAACCCCGGTGGATGAATATCTCAATCCTAAAGTTAAGCAGTTCTTAAATATTTTTAGTGAATTTAAAAGATTCCTGAATAAAAAACAGCTAATAATAATCAGAAGCACGGTTTATCCGCATACCTGCGAGCAGTTAAACCGGGTACTGGGTGGCAAGGGGTGGAAGATCGCTTATTGTCCCGAAAGGATCGTTCAGGGGCATGCTATCCGGGAACTACGGGAACTTCCGCAGATAGTCTCAGGCATGAATAAGTATGCGGAGGACCAGGCAGCGATGCTTTTTAGTAAGCTTGCCTCTAAAATAATCAGAATTTCAATTAGAAAGGCGGAATTGGTAAAATTATTTTCAAATGCCTGGAGGTATATTCAATTTGCGGTAACCAATCAATTCTATATGATCGCCAGCAGCCTTGATGTTGATTATCAAAAAGTGCGCCGAGCAATGATGGATGGTTACGGAAGGGCAGCAACTTTACCTACTGCCGGTTTCGCCGCGGGGCCCTGCCTGCTGAAAGACACAATGCAGCTTGCGGCTTTTAGCAATAATAATTTTCTTTTAGGGCATTCCGCAATGATGATTAATGAAGGCCTGCCAAATTTTCTGGTAAACAAGCTGCGGGAAAAATATGATTTAAGTAAAACGAGGGTGGGCATTCTGGGGATGGCTTTTAAAGCTGAAATAGATGATACCCGGGATTCCCTTTCATATAAGCTGGGGAAGATTTTAAGATTTCATGGCGCAGAGGTTCACTACTCCGATGAATATGCTCAAGACCCAACCTTTATTTCGAAAAAAGAACTGCTGCATTCGAGTGATATTATTATAATTGGAGTCCCTCATTCAGCGTACAAAAAACTTAAAATCCCCCTCAAGAAAGAAGTGATTGATTTTTGGGGGATCATTAAGAGATAAACTATGAAAAAAGAGAATATTCCCTGGTTTCTGCCTAAAACCGGAGCCCGCGAAAGAGAATTGGTAATTAAAGTTCTTGAGAGCAATTATCTTAATGACGGTAATTATACCAGGCTTTTTGAAAAGAAAATTGCAGAATTAATCGGAGTAAAGCATTGCGTGGGGGTGTCTAGCGGAACAGCCGCCATTGCTTTAGCTTTGATGGGGATGGGGATTGGCCCAGGAGATGAAGTGATTGTCCCGGATTTAACTTTTATCGCTACTGCCAATGCCGTGCGTTTAACGGGAGCAAAAGTAAAGCTCCTGGATATAGAGCCGCACAGGTTTACGATTGATATAGATCTTATTAAAAAGAGCATTGGTCTAAGCACTAAAGCTATTGTGCCGGTTGATGTAAACGGCAGGGGTGCTGAATATGAATTTTTGGAGCCGTTGGCTAAAAAAAGAGGGTTAGTTTTGATTTGCGATGCTACCGAGGGCCTGGGGTCAAGATATCAGGGCCGCTATTTAGGCACTTTTGGAGACGCGGGTTGTTTTTCATTTTCCGCGAATAAAACAGTTACTACCGGGCAAGGCGGGATGGTCGCAACGAATAATACTAAGTTGTATTACCGCCTGCTGGAATTAAAAGACCAGGGCCGCCGCTTGCAGGGAACAGGTGGTAATGATTTGCACCCGGTAACGGGTTATAATTTTAAATTAACGAATCTCCAGGCGGCTATTGGTATTGCCCAATTAGAGAGCCTCCCGGGCCGGCTTACTCAGGCCAGGAATAGAGATAAGTGGTATCAGGAAGCATTATCCGAATGTCCGGGGATAGTGTTACCTTCTTTAAAAAATAAAGATGGTGAAGTAGCGCAATGGGCTGATATTCTAGTTGAGAATAGAAAAGCAATAGTATCAGGTTTGTCTAAATTTCATATCGGATCCCGCCCGTTCTGGTATCCTTTGCACACTCAGAAGTCTTATTTGATAAACAAGGGAAGATTTCCTAATGCATCGGCTGTATCCGGGCGCGGGTTATGGTTGCCGTCTTCATTTGATTTAACCAGGGGACAAATCAAGAGGCTTTCGTCTTTAATCAGGGTAATTTTGGATAAAGAATAAGTTAAAATGAAGATCTCGATTCTTATACCTGTGCGTAATGAGGGGATGCATATCAAAATCATGCTTAAGATTTTGAACTCCGCTATTGACGGCCAGCATGAAATTTTGGTTATCTATGATTTACCGGATGACGATACGATAGCGGCAGTAAAAAGCATGGGAGATATCTATCCTAATGTCAAGCTCATTCATAATAATTTCGGCAAAGGAGTAGTTAATGCGGTCAGGGCAGGAGTGGAGGCATCGGCAGGGGATTATATTTTAATTTTTGCTGCTGATGAGATCGGACCTGTACTGGCTATCGATGATATGGTTTATCTTTTGGATAGCGGTTGTGATTTAGTAAGCTGCACAAGATATGCTTACGGAGGAAGGCGCTTAGGAGGTTCTCTAATCGGCGGTTTTCTTTCCCGGTTTGCCAATAAACTATTATGTGTATTATCCGGATCCGTGTTGACTGATGCGACTACCGGAATAAAAATATTTAAAAGAAAGGTTTTTGAAGCAATTCAATTAGAGTCTAAGCCGATAGGGTGGGCTTTTATTTTTGAGTTTGCGGTTAAGGCCCAATACCAAGGGGTGAAGCTGGGGGAGGTGCCGGTTATTTCTATTGACCGTTTGTATGGCGGGCAGTCTACATTCCTATTATGGCCGTGGGTCAAAGAGTATCTTAAATGGTTTATCTGGGCAGTCACGCATTTACCTGTTTTAAAGAAAGGCAACAAGCCGAAAATAAGAATTCCGCAGTCAGCAGTAAACCTATGAGAGGTGTGTAGTGAGAAAATACTTAGTAACCGGGGGAACGGGTTTTATCGGCAGCGCTCTTGTGCGCCGGCTATTAAATGAAGGCATCCAAGTGCGGGTATTAGACAATGGTTCAAGGGGCAGGTTCGACCGGTTAAAAGATATTTCATCTAAAATAGAGGTAATTGAGGGCGATATCAGGGAACCCGGAGTTGTTCGGGACGCAGTTAAAGGGATAGACGCAGTTTGTCATCTTGCCTATTTGAATGGCACAGAATTTTTTTATACTAAGCCTGAACTAGTCTTGGAAATCGGCGTAAAGGGTATGGTAAATGTTATTGACGCCTGTCTCAAAGAGGGGGTAGGCGAGCTAATCGTTGCCTCCAGCTCTGAAGTTTACCAGGTTCCGCCAAAAATCCCGACCGATGAAACCGTGCCATTAAGTATCCCTAACCCGCTTAATCCGCGCTATTCTTATGCCGGAGGCAAAATTATCAGCGAGCTTATGGCAATAAATTACGGGCGGAAGCATTTTGACAAAGTGCTGATATTCCGACCGCATAATGTTTATGGTCCGGATATGGGTTGGGAGCATGTAATTCCCCAATTTTGTTTGAGAATGAAAGAATTGTGCAATAAAGAAAAGGGTAAAAAAATTAATTTTCCCATTCAGGGGAACGGAAAAGAAACGCGGGCATTTGTTTTTATAGAAGATTTTATCAGCGGTTTAATGGCCATAATAGATAAAGGCGAGCATTTGGGGATATATAACATTGGAACTACTGAAAAAGTAACTATCGAACAAGTGGCCTTGGAAATAGGCGGTTATTACGGAAAAGATGTGCAAATTATACCCGGCAAGCTGGTCGAAGGCAGCACCCCGCATCGTTGCCCGGATATTACAAAGTTAAAGAAGCTTGGATATTCACCGGAAGTTTCTTTCAGCCAGGGAGTAAAAATCGCCGCTGCCTGGTATGATCATAACGCAGAACAGAAACCGAAACAATAAAAAGGAGAATCGGATTGGATAGAACCACTCAGTTGGCATTTAAGACAGGAGCAAGCGTGGTTGTCGGGCATTGTCAGATATGCGGCAATGTTGAATTAGAGCCGATTTTATTTTTAGGATATCTGCCGCCGGTAAACAAAATGCATAAAATCGGCGATAAGCCAGGGGAACAGAACAGCTACCCGGCTCAGTTACTATATTGCCCGCGGTGCCATTTGGTCCAGCTTGGTTTGATTGTTGATTCCGGAATTTTATTTCCCCCGGAATACCCTTATACTAGCAGCACTACTAAAATATTGAGAGATAATTTTGCCGAACTTTATAAAGAATGCACTAATTTGATCGGTTTGAAACCAAATGATTTAGTTGTAGATATCGGTTCGAACGATGGCAACCTTTTAAGTAATTTTAAAGATTTTCATAAGGTCCTTGGGGTAACCCCTGAGGAGATCGGGAAAATTGCTATTCAGCGCGGCATTCCTACAATCATTGATTACTTTAGCAGCAATGTGGTTGAAAAGATCTTATCGGAAAACGGGCAAGCGAAAATCATTACCGCAACCAATGTTTTCGCCCACATTGAGAACATTAATGCCGTGGTCCAATGTATCCTGCGATTATTAGCTGAAGATGGTGTGTTTATCTCAGAATCACACTACCTCTTGCCCCTGATTGAGACATTGCAATATGATACGATTTACCATGAGCACCTGCGTTATTATTCTTTACATAGTCTTCAGTATCTTTTGAGCGCGCATGGTTTAGAGGTATTCCATGCCAAGCGTATTTCTACTCATGGCGGTTCGATTAGAGTGTATGCGGCAAGAAAAGGAAAATATTCCATAAAGGATACCGTGACTAAAATCCTGGAAGAAGAGAGGCCGGTTGTCTTAAGCAGGCAGAACTTGCTGAAATTTAAAGATAAGATAATCTTATCTAAATTAGAGTTGATTTCTTTGCTGAATGAAATCAAGAAAAAAGGGGAAAGGATTTACGGTATAAGCGCGCCTTCCCGCGCAAGTACTCTGATAAACTACACAGGAATTGATGATGGTATTTTAGATTGTGTTGTGGAGATTGAAGGCTCACATAAAATAGGCAAATATATGCCCGGAACATTGATTCCCGTATTGGAGGAATCAGTACTCTTCCGGGACCAGCCGGAATATGCCCTGTTGCTTTCCTGGCATATAGCGGAGGAATTAATGCCTAAATTAAAAGCCAAAGGTTTTAAAGGAAAGTTCGTCATTCCTTTACCTGCTCCGCGAATAGTTTAAATTAAAGCTGTGGTTAATAAATGATTACGCAGTTGAACGGATACGCTAAATGATAAACATAATTACCCAGGCAATAATCGTAACGGTTAGTTCATGGCTGCTCGCCAAGAAGTATTTTGGCGTAAAGTTAATTACTGATTCAATCTTGGTTTGTTTTATATTATCTTTTGCCCAGATTGTTTTGGTCCTAACTTTTTTGGGCATTATCGGCCGGCTTTATTTTTTTAATGTCTTCATAACCCACCTGTTAGTTTTACTTGTAATTTTGTTTTCCGGTTTTCGAAAAGAAAGGCCTGTTTTTGTCAAACCGGATATCGAGCCCCTGGTCAAGAATAATTTAATCCTTTTTGCTGTCTCGGTTTTCTCGGCATTTTTTTTAGTAAAAATATTCCATAACCTGCTTAATCCGCCCTTAGACGCAGATAGCCTGCTTTATCACCTTGCCTTTCCGGCTACCTGGATAAAAAACGGAAATTTAAATACTCCGTTTTTTATATTTGGGTCAGCGCCCGTTATGATCCCTGGGGCATTAGAAACCAGCCCGCCTTCGTATTATCCGATTAATGCCAGTTTATTTTTTACCTGGCTTATCTTGCCTTTAAAAAGCGCCTTTCTGGCTGATTCGGGAGAAATTCCGTTTTATTTTATAGGGATTCTAGCGGTATATTCTATTTTAAGGAAATATAACCTAAATCAAGAAACAGCTTTATTAAGCGGTTTCCTTTTGATGCTTACCCCCAATATCTTTAAGCAGATTAAAACTGCTTCTCAAATTGACGTTATCTGTATGGTGTTATTTCTTTTAGTATTTGTTACGCTCTTGTTGCTTAAGTTCGATTTTAATTTTAAGAATGCAGCTTTATTCGGTATTACGGCAGGGCTTTTTGTGGGGACGAAGTTTAATAATCTTATTTGGCTGGCTGCTTTATTGCCCTTAATCTTTTACACGTTATATCAGGGTATAAAATTAAAAAAGTTTAGCGCGGTAAAAATAATATCTCTTTTGGGCGTCATTGGTTTGATGGTTATTTTATTCGGCGGGTATATGTTTATCAAAAATTTTTTCTTTACCGGTAATCCTATTTTTCCAGTTGAACTGAAGATATTCGGTAAGGTCATTTTTAAAGGTTTGATTGATAGCGCTACGTATAGAATGCAGCTATTTACTGGCGACGTCATGAATTTAACCAAGCTTTTCAGGGAAGGCTTAGGCGTGCAATTGTTTGCTTTAATCATCCCCTGCACGTTTCTCCCGTTAGTTTTCTACAGATATTTAAAGACCAGGGTGCCGTCTTTGGGGGAATATCTGCTGTTGTTTCTTACCCCGCTGATCGCGCTTATTTTATTCAAGCTTTTTATCGGAGTGTATGTTGCCCGGTATTTTTTTCCGTATTTGAGCATCGGGTTGCTCACTGCAGTTATTTTTATAATTAAGCTGCCGTACGGAGAAAAGTATTTTAAGTTTGTTGTATTCGTATCCATTCTTGCAGCCTCTTTTGAATTAGCCCATAGGTCTGAGTTAGTTTTGTCGCTGTTACTTGCTTTATTATTCTTTGCGGTATTAGTATCTAATAAAAAACAAGTGATGGTTTTCTATCAAAGCAAGATGTGCGGCAAGGCCATATTAATAATCTTATCGTTGGGATTGCTCATGTTGGGTTTTCTTAATAATAAGTATAATCAAGAGGAATTCGACCGTTATACCTCGAATTTTAGCAAAAAAGAGGCCTGGCAAATAGATATCGGGAGGAGCTGGAAGGCACTTAATGAGTTAACTAAAGGTGGAGCAAAAGTTGCTTATACCGGCAGGCAGGAACTGTATCCCTTATTTGGCAGCAGGCTTAAGAATGAGGTAAAATATATTTCTGTTAATGAAAAAGAGATAACGCCATACAACCGCCCCGAGGGGAGATACCGGCAAATCAAAGATTTCACTTCATGGAGAGAAAATCTTAAGCAATATAAAGCTGAATATTTGTTTGTAGCGCTGCCGCGTTTTTTAAATAGAGAATCGGAGGATCCTGCGAAGTTTCCTATTGAAGACGAATGGGCTGTTGCGCACCCCGGTGATTTTCAGCTGGTATTCGGTAATTCATTATCGCATATATATAAAGTTTTAATTTATTAAGAAAAGAAATGAGCTCGGTATTAATAATAAAATTTTATAACCGGAGATTCTCGATTAAGCTCAGGGGAAAATATTAACAATGCTTTTAACTCATGAAAGCAAAGCTAAATTATTTAAATTTTTCAGACAAACCCGTTTTTCCTATTTGCCTTTTAGCTTAGGGGTTGATCCGGCTAGGCCGGCTTATATTAATGATCTTCTAAAAGGGCTCCTAAGGCGATGAAGCTGACTATCCTTATTTTATGTTTTAACGAAAAAGCCGAGATCTCCCGGACGATTGAATATGCCAGGGGTATCAAGATAGATAAAGAGATCCTGGTTATTGATAATTGCTCAACTGACGGCACCAGGGAATTCCTGAATACTTTTCAGCCGGCCGGCGAACTGAGGATTATTTTGCATGGTCAGAATATGGGTGTCGGTTACTCTGCATGCGAGGGGATCGCTCTTGCCCGGGGGGATTATCTTTATGCCCCCGGTGCGGATCTAGAATATACGATGGAAGATGTCTACAAGATGATGGAGAAGGCTGAAGCTGAAAAGCTGGACGGGGTTTTTGGATCCCGTTTATTGGATAGGAAAGATTCCTCCCGCCTGCAGCTGATCAAGGAGAGGCCGTATTGGCTGGGGTCAATCATCGGCACTTTTTTGATTAATTTATTCTATGGCAGAAAATTCACTGATATTATTGCTACCAAATTAATTAAGACACAGATTCTAAAAAAGCTTGGCTGTTCTGCCAGAGGCCAGGCTTTTGAGTTCGAGCTGGTCAGCAGGATCTGTAAGCAAGGGTGCTTGATCGGTGAGGTACCGGTTGCCTATAAGCCCCGGACGCATAAAGAAGGAAAAACAATCAGGGTTTTTGATATGCTGCCTGCGCTTTGGGTGATATTTAAGGTTAGGTTTTTAACTAAAACAGTATAAAATTATACCGGGGTTTATTTTGCTTAATAAAATTGAAACCAGAATTGTTCCTGAAGAAACCGATCGCAGTTTTTATTTGCAGCATTTTAAGGTTTATACTTTCGTAAATAAAAATGCCGAGAATAAACAAGTATTGGATGCCGGCTGCGGAGACGGTTACGGTTCGGCTTATCTGTCAAAAAAAGCCAGGTTTGTCTACGGTATCGATTATGAACCGGCTGTTGTAGCTAAGGCGCAAAGTAAATATCAGGCGGATAATCTGCAATATCTGCCGATGGATGTTTTAGAACTCAAGTTTAATGACCGGGAATTTGATTTAATTTGTTCTTTTCAGGTAATCGAGCATATTCCCGAGGAGCTGATCTTGGAGTATCTGGGTCAGTTAAAACGGGTGCTTAAAGATAGCGGAACCCTATATTTATCGACCCTGAATTTGGATAAAGTAATGAAATCTCCCTTAACCTATAAAAAGAACGCGGCGCACTGCAAAGAATTCCGGTTAGAAGAATTACAGGAAATTTTATCTAAAACGTTTAGTCAGGTTACGGTTTACGGTTTGCATTTAAGCTTACGGCACTATTTTTATTTGCGGCTTAAAAAAAGCGGTATTTTTAAGTTGTTGCCCGACCGGATTAATCCGGTAGTAAAATTTTTTAAAAAAGGGATCCAGGTTAATGATTTTAGGCTGGCACGGAATAACCTCAAAAAGGCATCGGATTTTATTTGTGTCTGTAAAAAATAAATCAATATGAGAATTGCGGTAGT
Organism: Candidatus Omnitrophota bacterium; assembly: GCA_041308825.1. Classification (GTDB taxonomy): domain Bacteria; phylum Omnitrophota; class Gorgyraeia; order Gygaellales; family Profunditerraquicolaceae; genus UBA6249. The sequence goes on along the minus strand of JBFZAU010000046.1, from coordinate 1,979 downwards.
TTACCCTCCAACTTCGGAATTAAATTTGAAAGGCTATCCTCTGGGATTGGCTTATTTGGCTGCGGCACTTAACCGGGAGCATCAGGTAGAGGTTTATAATTATAACGGGAAAGAGTTTAATCTTAGTATTAAAAATTTCTTAGCCCAAATCCGCGCCCAAAAGCCGGATTTAGTGGCCATTTCCTTTAATTCATTTAACCGCTGGGGGGCGTATAAATTAATCAGAAAAATAAAAACGATTGATTCCCGGATCTATGTGGTTTTAGGCGGAGTGCATCCTTCCACGCTTTATGCGCAGGTTTTTAAATATTTCTATAATGATTTGGATTTTATTGTTCAATCGGAAGGGGAGCGGCCGCTCGCAGAGCTTTGCCGGGCGCTTGAGGGGAAGAATGATTTTTGCGGAATTAGCGGTTTGGTTTATAAAACCGGTAACGGTAAAATTGGGGTAAATAAGGTTAACAGTCTGGTAAAAAACCTCGATGACCTTGTTTTTCCGGATTATTCTTATGCTGCAGCAGAGATTAGGCAAAAGGGGATGGCATATTTAATTACTTCGCGGGGCTGCCCGGTTAACTGTTCGTTTTGTTCCTCTTCTTCTTTTTGGGGGCAAAATGTCAGGATGAATTCACCGGAAAGAATCGCGCAGGAAGTGGAATACGTTAAAAGCCTGGGGGCAAAGCGTATTTTCTTTCATGATGATACTTTTAATTTAGGGATTGAGCGGACGATTAAGGTTGCGCAGGTTTTAAAGAAAACGGATATTGAGTATGCCATTTCCTGCCGGGTGACTCCGGTTAACGAAGAAATGATAGCGGCGCTGGCGGATTCCGGCTGCCGGCATATCACCTGGGGGGTGGAAACTCTGTCTGAGGATATCCTCGGCAAGATCAATAAAAAGATTACCCGGGAATTGGTTAAGCAGGCTTATGATATTTGCGCTAAGTATACGGATAAGATGACGACCTCGGGATTTTTCTGCGTTGGCACTCCCGGAGAAAATGCCACAACCGTTAAAGAGACGATCGATTACGCTAATGCCAATATCCGCTCTACGCATGGGCCGGGGACTTCGATACTCTATATCCTGCCGGGAACTAAAGTTTATGCGGATTTAGTGGGTAAAAATAAATTTAACGAAAAAATCTGGATCAAGAGCGGGCATGTTTATTATTATGCCCTGGAACATAATATGCGTACTTTAAACCGTTGGCGTAAAATGATCAACCGCAGCGGAATTAAAATTCCCTATACGGTTAAGTATTTTTGGGATGCGATTCCTGTGGGCCCCAGTCAAAAAATTCTAGGCAGCCGCAGGCTGGCAAAAACAATAAATAAGGTTAAAAGATCAATAAATTTATTTTTTAGAAGATATTAAATGGATAAAACAGAGAACCTTCTTAGGGATTGAATGGAAAGAACGCTTGATATTGGTTGCGGTAAGAATAAAATTCCCGGCGCTTTAGGATTGGATATCGATGCCGGGTTGCATCCAGATATATTGCATGATTTGAACAGTTATCCATATCCAATCAGGGATAACGCATTCAACAAAATCTATGCTCAACATGTAACTGAACATCTTGATGACCCATTAAAATTTAGCCAAGAGTGCCGCCGCATCCTGAAACCGGGTGGATCAATTTTTATCGAAACTCCCCATTTTTCTTCCCGAGTGGCTTATTTTAAGCCGGGGCACAAACGTTTTTTTCGTATTTTATGTTTACAAGTTTAATTTCCAAGTTAGAATTCACCCAAGTTAAACAGGAGATTGCATTTTATAAAGGTTTCCGTTTAGCAGGAATCGCTGCTTTAGCCAACCGTTTTCCGGATGGTTATGAACGTTTTTGGATCTATGTCTTTCCGGGGGAGAATGTGATTATGACCGCCAGTAAATAAGATGAAGAAAAAAATATTCCTGATATTTATTCTGGTATTTTCGGCGGCAGCGGGCTTCTATTTCTTGTGGCTGCTGCCGC
>JBFZAU010000045.1:0-8626 GCA_041308825.1 Candidatus Omnitrophota bacterium | reverse complement strand
CCTGCCGGGTCAAATGAGTCAAACATTGACGGTTAGCCCAGGCATAGTTGGCCGCGCAGCGCATTGCCCCCAAATACGACTGTCCTTCTTCTGAATTAACCGGGGCGCAAGCTAATTGCCTGTCCGGCACGCTAATTTTATACTTTGCCAGGCTTTCCAGCATTTTACGCGCATAGTCTTCACAGATCTGGTAACCAAACCCGCGGGATCCGGTATGGATCATCACCGTAACCTGCCCCAGATCAAGCCCCAGGCTGTCACAAGCCTGACGGTCATAAAGCTGATCGATAACCTGCACCTCTAAGAAATGATTCCCTGAACCAAGCGTCCCCGACTGCGCTTTACCCCGCGCAAAAGCCCGTTCAGAAACACATTGCGGATCTGCTCCGGTCATTGTACCGTTTTCTTCAGTACGTTCCAGGTCACTATCTATGCCCATCCCTTTTTCCACTGCCCAGCGGGCACCTTTAAGCAAGATCTCTTTTTCTTCTTTAATCCCTACTTTAATATCACCTTCCGAACCAACCCCGGCCGGGACATCGGAAAATAAACGATAGACCAACTCCTCCAGCTTGCCTTTAACCTCCTCATGCTGCAAATTTGTTTTAAGCAGCCTTACTCCGCAATTTATGTCATAGCCCACTCCGCCGGGAGAAATCACTCCGCCGGCTTCGATATCGGTAGCCGCTACTCCGCCGATCGGAAAACCAAATCCCCAATGCGCATCCGGCATGGCTAAAGACGCCTGGATAATTCCCGGTAGGAAAGCAACGTTTACCACCTGCTCTAATACCTTATCCTGACAGATGCTTTTTAATAATTTTTCGTTGGCGTAAATTATGCCGGGCACCCGCATTCCCGTTTTATAATTTCGCGGGATACGAAAGCGGTAATCATCGATTTTTTCTAACCGCAGATCATCAAGCATTTTATTATTTTTTAAACATCAAAGATTACTTGGGCATGCCAGAGAAAACCGGATTTATAAACTTTAAGTTGGTGGTAAGTGGCGGCTTTGATTTCGGTATGAATATTATAATTGCGGATATCGGTGCCGATTGCCTCGGCATCAATAAACTGCTGGTTGAGCTTTTTTATCTTGATACCATCAAAAACCACTCCCAGCGCGGCGGACATTGACAAAAGCTCGTTCAGCCAATTAACCATCAGCTCTTCTGGATTATCCGCTTTTTGGGTAATAACAAACTTATGTTTTTGGGGATCGAGGAGTTTTTGTTTTTTGGCGCAGAGGCTGATTACCGCCAACCAGGTCTTTTTAAACAGGCCTTTTAAGGTCAGCGCCTTGACTTTAATGCCGATATCTGCGGTATGCTCTAACACCTGGTAGTTTTTCAACGCTTTTAGGAGTGATAGTAAACAGCTTCGACATATCCAGATATCGAAGCTCCTAACTCAAACCTGGATAAACCTTGTTGAATCGTTAGGAGTAAATTTTTTGCTGCGCAAAAAATTTTTATGGGCCATGTTGGAGTCGAACCAACGACCTTGACATTAAGAGTGTCCTGCTCTACCAGCTGAGCTAATGGCCCAAAAATCTTTTATCTAGAAAGCATTAGCGAATCCGCCGACGCTCTGTGGCGGAAAGCTAATGGCCCGTATCTATATAACTATCTTATTTTCAAAGACTTGCGAATTTGTTCATTCTTGGGATATCCCCTGCTCAATATCCAAGTGGAAATCAATTATACCCGCTTTTTTTGCTGCCGTCAACCAAGTTTTCATGTCGCCTATACACAACCCTAGTCACTCTTTCCGGATGCTTCTTTAAGCTGCGCGATGAATTCCGGCTGAAAAACATACCCCAATTCTTCGGCTTTATGCACATCTGCCCAAGCTTTATCGTATTCTTTGATTTCTAAGTAAACATGCCCACGATGAATATAATTGCCGGCATATCCCGGGTCTACTGCGATACCGCGAGCAAAATCAGCAATAGCTTGAGCAAAATCACCCTGCTGCACATGAACATTTCCGCGGTTAGTATAAGCGATCACATAGCCGGGATTAATTTCAACCGACTTGCCAAAATCCAGGATCGCTTGATTAAAATCACCCTGCAACGCATAAACCGCGCCCCGGTTAACGTAAGCTTCAGCAAGATTGGGATTAATTTCAATGGCCTTATTGAAATCAGCGTAAGCCTGCACAAGATTGCCGGCACGCTTAAAGAGATTCCCGCGATTATTGTACGGCTCTGCCAGGCTGGGGTTAATCTGAATCGCCTGGGTATAATCAGAGAGAGCCTCAAGGACCCTGCCTTGTTCATCATAGGCAACTCCGCGGTTATAATAAGCCAGAGCATAATTTTTAGGGTTGCGCTCAATGGCCTTACTGAAATCCAAGATCGCCTGCGCAACATTCCCCCGTTCCCAATAAACAACCCCCCGGTTATAGTATGGCCTGGCTTTATCCGGCGACTTAGCCACAACATCATTCCATAACCTAATTTCATCCTGCCAGGTAAAATTCCTCCTGTAGGTAAGCATAGCGTAACTACCGGTGATAATGAGCAACGCTGCTACCATGGCCTTAAAAGACCTGTTTCCAAGAAAGTAGCCAATCAAGCTAGTCAGGAATAAACTAAAACCTGCTATCGATAAATAGAGCCGGTGCTCAAAAATCACATCCTCTAATGGCACAAAACTTGAGTCCGGCAACAGGGTAAGAAAAAACCATAGTACGCTAAAAGAAATAATCCGGTATTTAGAGAATACCCGGATTACGCTAACCATAATTCCGGATAAAAATACGAAAGCCCATAATACGGATAGATCCATGAAATTTTTGGCGAGCGGGTAATCGTAATCTAAATTCTGGCGTAAAGGAATAAAAACGATCCGGATATACGTCATCATCACCCTTATTTGTGTCAAAAAATACTGCCATCCGTTATTAAGGGAAAAACCACCGGGTAAAAATAACATAAGCGGGGTTACCGGTAGAAATAGCCAAAAAGGCAGGGTGTATTTAAAATCTCTAAGACGAACCGGTTTTAAAAAACAGACTTCGCACAAAATAATTGCTGCCGGCAAGGTAACCATGTTCTCTTTAGTGAAGCTCCCGATTAAAAAACACAACCAGGATAAAACATATGGAACAGCCCACTTAGACCATCTCTGCTTATCAATCAGTAACAGCCTAAATTTAATATATAAACACACCGACAAAAGGTAAAATAAGCCGGCTAAAGATGTACAGCGTTGCCAGATATAGGTAACCGACTCTGTTTGCAGAGGATGGCTTAAGAAAATTAAGGCCGTGAATAAAGCAATTAATTTCGCGCCTTTAAAAAGACTATCCTTCTCCATTGTGGGCGTAGAAAAAATCAGCAGCGTAAACCACCAGACTGAAATTGACACCCCTAAATGGACCGCCAGATTAAAGATGTGGTAACTTAATACGTTTAGTTGGCTGAAATAATAATTTAAAGCAAGGGTTAACAAAACTATAAAACGAGTAGGGGAGAAGGCCCAGATGGCTGGCAGGTCAGAGATATCTCTTATCGCCGGATTATTAATGATAAATTTAGTATCATCAAAATAAAAAGGGCTGTAGAAGGTATTGGAGTAAATAAAAAAACCGGCTACAAGAATCAAGCCGATTACTAACAATCTATAATTTTGGTTCAAGGTCCTAGCGAGCATAAGGTTTAAATCTTACTGGTTAGCGCGGAGACTTGCGCAATCGGTATTCTACGTAACCGGCGAGGATTTCCTGCACTTTTTCCGGGGGTGCAACGACAAAGTAGTGGCAGATAATCATATGTGCAATTTCGTGGCCAAGAACCTCTTTGGTAAAATCATCGGCGCTGATATAAATAGTGTTGTATTCGTTGATGTAGAAGGAGCTGGATTTAAGCTGGCGGCCGAAAATATTATCATAAACCCTGTTTAAATGCTCCCGATCTCTGCAAATCTTAATATTGCCCTGCAGGCTGTATAAATTCATGTCCAAAGTTTGCATGACGATATTATACAAAACATCCAGAGCTGCCGCTAAACTGTTGGTTTTTGAACTCCTGCCTTCAGAAAGCACTATCTCTGATGAACCGATATTCAATTTTTCTAAAAGGGAGTACTGGTCCAGTTGGGGCGGGAGAGAAACAATAAAATGCTCTCCCTCTATTCTTTTCGCCGCACCAAACCCGTCCTCTGCGGCATAAGCCACAACAAATATTGATAAACAGCAGGCAAGAAGTAAAGCTATCTTCAGTGGGCGCATAAAGAGGCTTATTGAGTTTTAAAGTAATTAATTTTTTTATCCAAATCTTCGAGATCCTGTTCAGAGACGTGACCTTTTTTCGCTTTCAGATTAACCAGGTCGGTTTTGATTAAAATAATCTGCTCCCGGGTTTTATCGATCATCGCATTAATCTCATCGGACAGCTCTTTTAACTGATCATAGCTGCGTAAATGAAAATTAACTGACAAATCACCCAGTTTTACCCCTTCAATCGCTTTCTTGAAACGGAATAGCGGGCCGGCGATCTTATGAGAAAACAACAGGGTAACAATAATGGTAGCGACCCCTAAAATGACCATCACCACTAAAACCGTCTGTAGCAATATCGGCAAGAGAAAATCGGCAGTGGTGCGCACCACCACCCGCGAATCGACAATCGCCACGGTCGTTGATTGTTTGCTCAACCAATAAAGCATCCCGGTGATAATCAGGCCAGCTAAAACTACCAGCAGGCAGAACTTAATAATAAACCTTGATTGTAATTCCTTATCGATAAAGTAATTTCTGCGCTTATTCATACCTTGAGCATTCTTCATTTTTCCCCCTTATTACTTGACTGGACTCGGTAATTTAAGGTCTTTACCGCTAGCGATCTTTTCAAATTCCGGCACAGGCAGGCCCGCAGCAGATTTGTTTTGTTTTTCTTTAGTCACATAATCGGGATTTATTTTAATTTGTGATTTTTTATAAAGTTCGGTCAGCCATTTATTTATTGCCTGTGACTCCTGTAATTGCGTTAATGACCATTTAAGCTGTTTATACATTTGATCGTAAGGTTTATCCGCCTTGCCTTCGTTTTTCAGCTTATTATAAACTGCCTCTACTGCCTTATCAGAAACAAGGATGGAGCCCTGGATCTCCTGGAACTTCTTATCCATCATCCGTTTAAGCAAAGACTGTTCCCAGAAACGCTCGATGGATTTTAAAAACTCCGGGTCCTTATCCAATCCTTTAGCCTGGGCTTCCTGCAATATCAATTTACGCCTGATCAGCATGTTCAAAAACTCTCTTTTTGACTCCGGGGTATTGTTCTTAACGTAAGCAGAAAGCTTAAATTCTTCGATAAATTCTTGCGGAGTAATAGAATAATTATTGATCCTCACCAGGTATTCTGGCGGGCGCGGGGCTTTCAATTTGAAAAGCAGAAAAATAATAACAATTAAAAATACGGCACTAAGTATTTTTTTCATTCATCGCTCCCGGTTTACATTTATAGGATTAAGTGAAGGTTAACTATTAATACGTAAGTATAAAGTATTATACCGCTTATCCAAACTTAATTCCAGAAAAATAAGGGGGCAGATTTTTCAATCTGCCCCCTTTGTGCTTGAATCAATGATCTTCTGTGCCGCTTATCCTTTACCTTTCTTTTTCTTGCCGTCATCATCCTGATAGAAAGGTGCAAAAGTATTATCTCCTTTTAAACCAAGATTACCGTCGATGAAATCATAGGCTCCGGCACTCAAGGCAATCTCATCGAAAGCGGAAGAATCCGAAAGCACCAGGGGATGATAAAAGTAGGTCCCGGTAGGAGTCTGCCGATCGATTGAAACCGTGCGGAAGCTGGGATGATAAATATTTTTGATCCGCGGATCGATCGCCAATTGATTGATCAGGTTACCAAAAGGAATATTCGGATAGATCTGTTCAAATCCACCGGGGTTTCTTACCGCAGAACCGTCCAAAGTAATGCTGCATCCCGGACACTCTTGGCCGTAAGAAGTATTTGAATCATTGTAAAAAACATACCCCGTAGTAACACCGGTCAAATCCAGCGCCGGAGAAGGATATACTCCGTTCATGGTTACTCCTGGCCTAACTAACCCTTCAATTACCCCGCTTACCGGCAGAGGGCCGTTAAAACCATCATTATAAGTACCTTGGCCACCGCCAATCTTCAATGTTAAACCGGCTAAGGTAGTTCCGCCTCCCGGCAAAGCTGAGTTATTGCCCGCCAGATTTTCGTTTAAAACTTGAATATCAACCTTAAGCGGATTAGCAAATAACGCGGTATCTGACGTATCATTATAATAACCTACGCCGATTGAGCCGTTAGGAGCAGAAAAATAAGAATAGCCGCCCGCGATAACATTGGGGCCAAGCGGTAAATCACTGGTACCGGTTAAGGGCAGCAGCGCGAACATTACCGGCGAGAAATAATCTACCCCGGCTACCGAGCTCCAGGCTGTGCCATTCATATCCATTAAAGCATACTGCACTAAACTCTTAACCAGCGGCAGAATACCACACTCACCGGTTCCGAAAATATCATCAAGATCAGATTGATATACTACCGGACACCAACCGCGGCCGGCATAAATAGAACCATCGGTCGTCTCAAGGTACACACCGCCGCGGGGACTGATGACTGAATTAACGATCATATCTCCATCGGTAGTGACATGGATGATGCCGTTATTAGCGGCAACCGATGCTCCGAGCGCGCCGATCTGCTCAAATTCAAGAATAGGCCTCCTCCTTAAACCATCTTCCGGCCCTTCCGAGATATCATATACCTCGGTATCATATACCTCATTATTCATAGCTAACCTGAATATCGGCAGGTATAATCCAAGCTGTAACAACTTACCGGTATTATTGATATAGATGTCGCCAGTATCCCAGGAATAAGCACTTAAAATATCCACAAAAGTGTTAATCGGATTTAAAGCCGTACCAATATCATACCTGGCTAATAATCCCAGATAATGGGCATAGACATCGCCAACGATTGCTTCAGCTACATTAGTGGCATCCCAGATTGAACCACCTAAGGCCGCCGCAATAACCGCATCGGCCCGGATCAATCCCAGGGTAATGTCGCCGGTCAAAGACCCTAACAGTATGCCGCTAGAATAACCAAACTGCGTAGCAATATCAATAGGCATCCAGATATGCCCGACTAAACCTTCCAACATTCCGATAGCATCCGGACAAGCATTGCCGCGTGCCAAAACATTACCGGCATAAATATTATCCAGCGCTAACAAAGCAACCCCTGCCAATCCATATTTACTGATCGCAGATATTTTGCCATAGGCATTAATATCATCACCCGCAAATGCCAAGACCACCGCCGTAGTCCAATTGCGGCTAATTGCTTTGATACTGCTTGAACGACTTAAGTTAATATCGTCTCCGGCGATAAGCGTAATCAAGGCAGTATTAATATCAGTAATGAACCTGCCAAAACCGGTTTTAGCCAATATCTTGCTTGAATGCTTAATATCGATATCGTCAGTCGCTTTCAAGTTAACTTCCGCGTGGCCAACCCCTTTTACTTTCGCCATAACCTTAGAGTTAGATATGATAATATCGCCGTGATGATTGTGCTTACTACCGGCATCTAAGGTTACTTGCGCATACCCTCTATCACCCCGAACTTTAGCAATCAGGCTGCTGAAGAATAACTTGATATCATCCCGAGCATCCAGAGATACTTTAGCAACCCCGTAGACAGCTTTGGCTAATACTTTACTGAAGGTTAAGTTGATATCTTTAGCATCCAGATCCACCACTGCCTTGCCAAAAATAGTACGGGCAGTAATTTTGCTGGCGAATAAATTAATATCCTCACCGGCGTTAAAATAGACGCTGGCCGGGCCAAAGCTGTTGTTGATCGCTTCAACCGTGCTGAATGAGGCGTTGATGTTTCCGGTAGCATTTAAGACGACTAATGCCGACCTTAAACCGCTGCCGACTTTAGCTAAAATATCGCTGCCGATTAAAGTGATGTTACCTTTATTAAACCAGCTCCACTTGCTGCCGGCTTCTAATTTCACTTCGGCATGGCCTTTCCTTAATACTTTAGCGGTTAAGCTGCTGAAGCAGAGCTTGATATCATCACAGGCATCCAGAGATACTTTAGCAATCCCGTAGACAGCTTTGGCTAATACTTTACTGAAGGTTAAGTTGATATCCCCACCGGCTTTTAAGTTAACCTCGGCATAGCCTATCCCCTTTACCTTAGATATAACTTTAGAGCCGGAAATATTAATATCATTCCAAGCCTTCAAGCTATTAATTGCGATCCCGGAGCAGGCTTTAGCGATAAGCTTGCTGCCCTTAGATATCGCAATATTCACAGCTTTTAGATTGTTTTTAGCTATACCTATTGCGACCGCAGCTTTGACGTCCCCGCCTTTGGTGATCACGATATTCTTAGCACCTAAGTTATTGGTGGCAGCACCTAAGGCAGAAGCAGCTTTGACCTCTCCACCCTTAGTGATGATGATATTCTTAGCCCCTAAGTTGTTGGTAGCGGCACCGGCTAAGGCATCAGCCTCAACCTCTCCACCCTTAGAGACGATGATGTTCTTGGCATGCAGGTTATTGGTCGCTTCACCTAAAGCAGCGGCAGCTT
>JBFZAU010000044.1:0-14998 GCA_041308825.1 Candidatus Omnitrophota bacterium | reverse complement strand
ATCCGGATATAAGGGGGCGGGCCGGAGGTTGGAAATCAAATTCCGCAACGATAAATATTTGGTCATTGATGATTATGCTCACCATCCTTGCGAGATTAAAGCTACCCTGGATGCGATTGCCAACCTGCAGGTTGAGCGCAGGATTGTTATTTTCCAACCGCACCGTTACAGCCGCACACAGCTGCTGCTTGATGATTTTGCTTGTGCATTTAGCCCGGCCGATGTATTGGTGGTTACCGATATCTATGCGGCCGGGGAGAAGCCGATTGCCGGAGTGGATGCCCAAAAATTATTGGAAAAAATTAAAAAACAAAATCCCCGGCAGAAAGTTATCTATTTGCCTAAAGAAAAAATTACAGATTATATTTTAGCCGAAATCTGCGACGGGGATTTGGTGATTACGCTGGGCGCCGGAGATATTGTAAAGGTGAGCGATGATTTGGCCCAAAAACTTAAGTAAGAAAGTTAAGCATAATGTTAACTTGGCCGGCTTGACCAGTTTTAAGATCGGCGGCCCGGCGCGCTATTTTTTTGCACCTGCGGATGTTACGGAGCTTAGTCAGGCGTTAAGTTGCGCGCAAAAAGCCGGTTTGCATATTTTTGTTCTCGGTTCAGGCAGCAATATTTTAATCAGCGATCAAGGGGTGCAAGGCCTAGTGATTAAATTAAACCGGCAGGGCTTTAAAAAAATCTGCCATCAAGGAAGTTGCATTATTGCCGGAAGTGGTTTAAAATTAAGCCAGCTGGTTTCATATGCTGACAGCCAGGCTTTGGGCGGAGTGGAGTTTTTAGCCGGGATCCCCGGTTCCGTTGGCGGTTCTGTGATCGGTAACGCCGGTGCCTGGGGTTATGCAATCGGCAGCTTGGTCAAGCAGTTAGGGGTTATGGATGGTTGCGGGAGGATTAGGGTATTATCGGCTAAGCAGTTGAAATTCGGCTATCGGCAATCCAATTTAAGTAAATATATAATTATTTGGGTTAAGCTTAAGCTGTTTTCTGCGGATAAGCAAACCATTGCCCGCCAAATTAAAAAATACCTAACCATCCGTAAAACCGCCCAGAATTACCGGTTGCCCAGCGCCGGCTGTATTTTTAAGAACCCGCCGGAAGATTCTGCCGGCGGGCTGATCGATCAATGCGGATTAAAGGGTAAAGTTAAGGGCCGAGCCGTAATTTGCTCTAAACATGCAAATTTTATTTTAAATACCGGAGGGGCCCGCTTTAGGGATGTTCTAGCTTTAATGGATTTGATGCGCAGAAAAGTAAAAGTAAAGTTCAAAGTTAATCTGGAACCTGAGATAAAAATATGGAAATAAAAGATTTCGGCCGCATCGGCGTTTTAATGGGCGGCCCTTCATCGGAAAGAGAAATTTCTTTAAAAAGCGGCAAGGCGGTGCTGGCGGCCCTTTTAGCGCGCGGGCTGGACGCCGTGGCCATCGATATCTTAAGCGATAACCGGCAGGAAAATATCGCTTTGATCAGCCGGTATAATATTGATTGCGCTTTTATCGCTTTACACGGCCGTTTTGGCGAGGATGGCACGATCCAGGAAATACTGGAAGGGTTAAACCTTCCCTTTACCGCTTCGGGGGTAAAAGCCAGCCGGCTGGCGATGGACAAAATCGGCTCACTGCGTATTTTTGCGCAAGGCGGGCTATCTGTGCCTAAGTCCCAGTTCCTCCAAAAAACTATTTATCAAAAAGATAAAGTTTTTATCAATGAATTGGGATTCCCGCTGGTCATCAAACCGGCCAACCACGGCTCAAGCATCGGCTTGTCTTTAGTAGAAAACACCCGGGATTTACCGGCAGCGCTGGAACTTGCTTTTCAGTTCGATGAACATATTATTATTCAGGAATATATCCGCGGCCGGGAGTTGACGGTAGGCATTCTGGACAGTACCGCTTTGCCGGTAATCGAAATCATCCCCCAAAATAAATTTTTTGATTTTGTTTCCAAATACCAGTCCGGCACAACCCGCTATATTGTCCCGGCGGTTTTGGATCAAGCGGTGGCAGCTTACCTGCAGAGCCAGGCCCAAAAGGCGCATCATCTTTTGGGGTGTTACGGTTGCAGCCGGGTGGATTTCATTTTAACGCAAGACAACCGTCCTTATATTTTGGAAATTAACACGATACCCGGAATGACCTCTAGCAGTCTCTTGCCTAAAGCCGCCGAAATTACCGGTATTGATTTCGGCGAACTTTGCTGCAGGTTGCTAAAACTGGCTTATGCGTCCAGCTTTGCCAAAAGATTGGTTTCGGCTCATAAGAAAGGAATGGCGGGTGAAAAAGAAAAAGTTTAATTTTCCGCTTGCGCCGGTTGGCGCGGCTTTAATAATTTCTCTTGCCTTGTTTTTTATTATGGGTTATATTTGGAAAGTATTAACCACCTCGGATTTTTTTGCCGTCAAGCAAGTTTTAGTGAGGAATTCCGACCTGCAGTTTGAGTATTTAAAGGGCAGAAATATTTTCAGTTTGGATCTCAAGCAGGAAGCCCGGCGCGTTTTTTTAAAATGCCCGGATTGCCGCAAGGTCAGATTAACCAGGGTGCTGCCGAATTCATTAGTGGTTGATTTCTTAAAACGCAAACCTGCGGCTTTGGTTAAGTTTTATAAAGATTTTGCGATTGATGAGCAAGGGGTGTTGTTTGAGCCGGATTCTACCGTGCAAAGCCTGCAGTTACCTGTAATTTACGGGCTGGAAACTAAAATCTTTGCCCCGCAAGCGGGGATGAATTACCGGCGATTAGAGTTTAGTCTCGCTTTAAGCATCATTAAAGAATTTAAAGCTAACCCCGCTTTCGGCGGGTTTAGTTTGACCAGGATTGATGTCGCCAAAGCCGGCAGTGCCGGATTTTTTATGCTCCTGCCGCAGCCAACTAACGCAGAGGTTAAAAACCATTCCGGCTTAAGTAAGGGCTTGGAGGTGCGTACGGGAGCGGGCAATATCCGGCAGAAGATGATGATTCTGGGTGGGCTTCTGCAGCAGGAGCGCCGGGAGTGGAGTAATATTATGTATATAGACTTAAGGTTTAAGGAACCATTAATCAAATTATACAATGCTAAATAACGGTCATCTCTGCGCTGTTGATATTGGTTCAAGTAAAATTTCCGCAGCACTCGCGCAAGTAAAAAACAATAAAATCAGCAATATTTTTTTTGATTCATTTATTTCCCGCGGCGTGAAGGAAGGTATCATTGTCGATGCTACCGAATTGGTGACCTGTTTGACTAAGTTGCTCAAAGCCCTTAAAAGCTCTTCCGGGGTAAAGATAAAATATGTTCATGCTAATTTTTCGGGTAAAGATATTTCAACCAAACACAGCCATGCGGTTATTCCCTTAGCCGAGCGCGGCAATAAAGTAATTACCTCAACGGATATTTCGGCGGCTAACGAACAGGCGCGGATTTTAGGATCGACCCTGGAGAATGAAATTATTCATGTTATTCCTTCAAGTTATGCGATTGATTCTAAAGGCAGCGTGATTAATCCGATTGGGCTCTACAGCCATAAGCTGGAGGTCGATCTGTATTTAATTTGCGCCCGGTTGTCCTCTTTGCAAAGCTTAAGCCGGGTGATTAGTCAGGCCGGGTATGAGATCAGGGGGCTTTCATTTTCCGGATTAGCTACCGCTAAAGCGGTATTGGGTGCCCAGGAGAAACGCGGCTTAACTGTTTTGTGTGACCTGGGTAGTGATGTGACGGAGCTACTGATTTTTAAAGACGGCCTGCTGCAGAACATTCAGATTTTACCCGTCGGGGGAAGCAGCCTGACCCAGCAGATCTCGGAAGGTTTAAAGATTAATTTCGAATTGGCCGAGGATATCAAGCGTTCACACGGGGTGATCACAGATGCCAGCCATATTCCGGAAGATAAAGAAATTCTGGTTAAAAAAGACGGGTTCTATAAGCCGATTAAGCAGCGGGATGTGGCTGCTATGGTGACTAATGCCGGCCGTTTAATCTGCTTGCAGATTAAAGAGGCAGTTGAAACTAAGGTTGCTTTGCATGAAATCGACCATTTTATTATGGTGGGTAAGACGCTTTTGACCGACGGTTTTATTGAAATGATGGAGAGCTTGATCGGCATACCGGTTACTTTAGGCAGGATTAACCACCCGGAGGTTGCCGGCTTAATTAAAGAGCACCAGGATCTATCCGGACAGAAATACCTGACTTATTTGGCCTGCCTGGGAATGATTTGCCAGGATTTGGAAAATAAAACTGTCGGGAGGCTGGCTTTGGTTAAGCCCGCCCAGAACATGTTAATTAAAGCCGCCCGGCGTTTTAAGGAAGTTTATCAAGAATACTTTTAAAATAAAAATTGCCCTAAATTAAGCTAGCAATTTTTATTTTACTCCGCGCGTTACAATATTCGAATATATACTAAACGTAACATCCTAGGCTTAGGCGCGGAGCTGACCCGGGATTACTTTGGTGCTAGCCTATAGTCGATAGTCTACTGTTTACAGTCTATCGGCCATTTTTTTTGCCTACTTACCGGTTGACCCGTATTTTTTATTGTGTATAATATATCAATCCAAGTTAAATGATGATTAAAGAGAATATTGAGAAAGTATGCCGGCAGATTGAGGATATTTGTGCCAGGGGCAAAATCCCCGCCGGCAAAGTTACCATTTTGGTTGTAACCAAGGGCCGCAGTATTCCAGAGATCCAGCAGGTCGTCAATGCCGGGATCAGCCAGCTTGGCGAAAACCGTCTGCAGGAGGCCATGGCTAAATACCGGCTGGTTACCGGCGCGCAATGGCAGATGGTGGGGCATTTGCAAACGAATAAAGTTAAGCAGGCTTTGCAGATATTTGACCTGATTCATTCTGTAGATAGCCTTAGGCTCGCAGAGGAAATCGACAAAGAAGCGGCTAAGATGGGTAAAATTCAGGATTTACTTTTGGAAGTCAAGACTTCTGCTGAGCCGGCAAAATATGGATTTATTCCGCAGGAGCTGGCTGCGGCAGTAGACAAGATAACCAGATTTAAGCATTTAAGGGTAAAAGGCCTGATGACGATTGCTCCGGCAGTAATAGATCCGCAGCAGGCGCGGCCGTTTTTTAGGCAGCTTAAAGAGTTGCGTGACCGGTTTAATCCGGACTGGTTGCTTTCAATGGGGATGTCGGATGATTTTACAGTGGCGATAGAAGAAGGGGCCGATATCGTCAGGCTAGGCAGGATAATTTTTCAAGAGCATGTTTAATTTTTTCAGTAAAAAGATCGGAGTAGTCGGATTTGGCAATATGGGGCAATCTATTGCCGAAAGAATTAATTCTGATTACAAGGTGTGGGTATTTGAAAAGGACCGGGCTAAAACCAAAGATTTAATCGGGATTGCGGTCGCCGAGAGTATTGAGCAGCTACTTAAGGAAAGCCAGGTAATTATTTTAGCGATCAAGCCTCAGGATTTTGATTTAGTGCTTGCGGAAATCAAAACTGGATTGCGGGATAAGCTGGTGATTTCGATTGCCGCCGGGATCACTACCGGCTATATCCAAAAAGCTTTAGGCAAAGCCAGGGTGGTTAGGGTGATGCCGAATTTAGCGGTTAAAATCGGCCAAAGTACAACCGCTATCTGCAAAGGGGGATTTGCCAAAACCAGCGACCTTGAATTTGCCGAGAGGCTTTTCAATAAATTAGGAAAATCTTTTATTATCGACGAAGCGCAAATTGATGCTGCTACGGCAATTTCCGGTAGCGGTCCGGCATATATTTTTTATGATATAGAAAATAACCATCGCGATCCTTTGCATATTTCGGAAGAAGTAGCAAATGAATATATTATAAGGTTAAATGAAGCTGCAGTTAATGTCGGGCTTGATCCAGAGAAAGCAAAGGATTTTGCGGTTTTGACAACTCGTTCAAGTATCAGCCTGGCGGCACAAAAAATCGCTACCCCGGAGCAGTTACGGCAAATGGTTACTTCTCCCGGAGGAACAACGGAAGCGGCGCTGAAGGTAATTTATAGCGGCGGCTCCTGGGCGCAAGCCGCGCAAGCGGCCAAAGAACGCGCCGGGCAATTATCTAAAAAGTAAGCCGTTTACTAAGAACAAAAGAAAGGGATCATCATGTCGAGGATCGGGATTATCGGCGGCAGCGGTTTATATAAGATTGATGGCCTCCAAGTAATCAAGCAGGTTAAGATTAAAACACCTTTTGGCAGTCCTTCCGATAAATTTACCATCGGCCGGATGGAGGGCAAGGAGGTAGTTTTCCTTCCCCGCCATGGCGTTGGACACCGCATTCCGCCTAGCCAGATAAACTACCGGGCCAATATCTTTGCGCTGAAAAAATTAGGGGTAGCCAGGGTTATCTCGGTAACTGCCTGCGGCAGTTTAAGGGAAGAATTAAAACCCCTGGATTTTGTGGTGGTCGACCAGTTTGTGGACCGCACTAGCCACGCCCGGCAGATGACCTTTTTCGACTCGGGAATCGTCAGCCACATTGTTTTCAGCCATCCGGTATGCCCGCAGCTATCCCAAAATATTTATACCTGCGGGAGAAATTTAGGCTTAAGGATGCATCCTGCCGGGACGTATATTAATATGGAAGGGCCGCAATTTTCTACGCTTGCGGAAAGTAAATTGTACCGCTCTTGGGGGATGGATGTGATCGGGATGACTAACCTGGCGGAGGCCCGCCTTTGCCGGGAAGCCGAGATTTGCTATGCCACGATGGCCTGTATTACCGATTATGACTGTTGGCATCCGGACCATGCCAGCGTAACTTTGGAGATGGTGATCGGTAATTTAGCGAAAAATATCGATAACGCCAAAAAGATTATCTGTAAAGTGATTAAAGAACTGCCGGCTAAACATACATGCCAGTGCGGCCAGGCCTTAAAATTTGCGATTGTTACCGACCGCAAGCTGATCCCGGCTAAGACTAAGAAAGACCTGGCGATTATTATAGGTAAATATATCAAATGAATCCCGAAAATAAACCTAGCGGTTCAGAATATAAGCACACGCTGAATTTACCCAAGACCGATTTTCCGATGAAGGCGGATTTGCCTAAGCGGGAGCCTTTAATGCTTGAGCATTGGGTTAAATCCGATCTTTACGGGCAGATTCGTAAAAAAAGCGCTCCGCAAGGCAGGTATGTTTTGCATGACGGCCCGCCTTACGCCAACGGGGATATCCATATCGGCCATGCTTTGAATAAAACCTTAAAAGACATCGTAGTCAAATATAAAACCATGCAGGGATATGATTGTCCCTACGTGCCCGGCTGGGATTGCCACGGGTTACCCATTGAGCATCAGCTATTCAAAGAATTAAAAATCTCCAAGCACCAGATCTGTCAGCTTGAGTTTAGAAAAAAGGCCCATGATTACGCGATGAAGCATGTGGCTAATCAAAGAGAGCAGTTTAAGCGCCTGGGGGTGTTGGGAGACTGGGAAAATCCTTATCTTACTTTAAGTCATGAATATGAGGAAGCAATTATCCGGTCTTTTAATAAATTATATGACAATGGAAAAGGTTATATTATCCGCGGGCTTAAACCGGTTAACTGGTGTTTTAAATGCGAAACCGCTTTAGCGGAAGCGGAAGTGGAATATGAGGATCATACTTCGCCTTCGGTATTCGTAAAGTTTAAAATAAAAAACGAAGATCAACCCTGGCTTAAAGACAGCCACCTGGTGATTTGGACAACTACTCCCTGGACGCTGATTGCCAATGTTGCTGTTGCACTGCATCCGGAGTTTAGCTATTCCTATATTAAAACTTCCCGCGGTAATTTAGTGATTGCGGATGTGCGCTTAGGGGTATTACCCGGGATGGGGATTGAACAATACGAAGTAATCCGCCAATTTAAGGGCAAGGATTTAGAAGGCCTGGCTTATGAACACCCGCTGGGTTTACGTTTAGGCAAGGTAGTGTTGGCTGATTATGTAACTTGCGAGGACGGTACCGGTTTAGTGCATACCGCTCCCGGCCATGGCGCGGAGGATTATCTAACCGGGTTAAAATACGGATTAGAAATCGTGATGCCGGTGGATTCCCGCGGAAAATTCGATGCCAGTGCCCAAGAGTTTGCCGGTCAAAATGTGTACGATGCCAATCCGGAGATTATTAAAAAATTACAATCTATCGGTGCTTTGCTGTTGGAACAAAAAATCTCCCATTCCTATCCGCATTGCTGGCGCTGCAAAAACCCGATAATTTTTAGGGCAACCAAACAATGGTTTTTGAATATCGACCACAATGATTTGCGTAAAAAAGTGTTAAAGGCGATAAAAGAAGAGGTAACCTGGATTCCTGAATCGGGCAGGGAAAGGATTGCGGCTATGGTCGGCCTGCGCCCGGATTGGTGCCTTTCCCGTCAGAGATACTGGGGGGTACCGGTTCCGGCTTTGGTCTGCGGAGAATGCAAAGAAGAATTTTTCGATACGCAGGTAATCGAAAAATTTGCTCAATTTACCTCTGTCGAAGGTTCAGACTGCTGGTTTAGCCGCGAGGTTTCTGATTTTATCCCTGCTGGCCTGATTTGCCCGAAATGCAAGCAAGGGAAAACTTTTACCAAAGGCGCTGATATTCTGGATGTTTGGTTTGATTCCGGGGTGAGCAGCCAAGCGGTTCTGAAAAAAAGAAAAGAGTTGGGAGGAGCAGTGCCGGCGCAATTATACCTGGAAGGAAGCGATCAGCACCGGGGATGGTTTCAGTCTTCGATCATCCCGGGTATCGCTATTGACGGTGAGCCGCCATTTGAAAGTGTATTGACCCATGGTTTTGTGGTGGACGGAGAAGGCAAGAAAATGTCCAAGTCTCAAGGTAATGTTATTTCTCCGGCGCAGATCATTAAAGATTACGGGGCGGATATTTTGAGGATGTGGGTAGCCTCCAGTGATTACAATGAGGATATCCGGATTTCCAAAGAAATATTGGCCCGGCTTTCCGAGGCTTACCGCAAGATCCGCAATACGGCAAAATTTATTTTAAGCAACCTCTATGATTTTAATCCGGATACGGACAAGGTTCCTTATGATCAACTGCGTAAGATCGACCAGTGGATCCTTTGGCGCCTGGAGCTGATCCGGGACAATGTCGAAACTGCCTACGGGACTTCGGCAAATCCTAACTTTGAATTCAGCCGCGCCTACAAATGGATTTATGATTTTTGTAATGAGGAGCTTTCGATGTATTACCTGGATATGGTTAAAGGCCGGCTTTATACCTATGCCGCTGATTCAGTCCAAAGACGCGCGGCCCAGACCGCGATTTATGAAGTATTAAACCGTTTGATCAGGCTGGCCGCTCCGATTTTAGTTTTTACTGCCGACGAGATCTGGCAGAGTCTCCCCAAAGAAAAGCAGGATGCCGGATGTTTGAGCGTGCATCTTCTGGATTTTCCTAAAATTAACCCGCTCTTTAGGCAAAATGACCTAAAATCGCGCGAGGGAAAGAATGTGGACCAGGAGCTGAAAGAGTTGATCGAATTGGTCCCGGTCGCGGCTAAATCCCTGGAAGAATTACGTTCCAAAGGCGAAATCGGCAGTTCATTTGACGCGCAAATAAATATATTGACAAAAACTCAGGATCGTTATACATTCTTACAAAGCTTCAAGAAGGAATTGCCTGAGATCTTTAAAGTTTCGCAGGTTCAAATAACCTTGGATGAGCATAGCCCTGAAGATTTAAGCGTAAGCGCACAAAAAGCCCAGGGTCATAAATGCGTGCGCTGCTGGAATTATGCGACGCAGATCGGTAAAAGCCCAAGGCATCCTTTAATCTGTGATAATTGCTTGCAAGCCATAGGGGGGTAAGTAGAGTGAACAAAAAAGCTAAGGCTAAGAAAAACGCTGCGGCCAGAAAAAAGATGGCAGCCGATAAAAAAAACGTGGTGAAGAAAAAAACTGCCGCGAAAATCAAATTCTCTAAAAGCGATCTGAAGGAATTCAGAAAGATCGTTTTAAAAAAGAAAGAGGAAATCCTGGGAGATCTTCAGCATATCTCCGATGATACTTTAAGAAAGTCTCAAAAAGAGGCCTCCGGAGATATCTCCGGGTATACTTACCACATGGCGGATGTGGCCTCCGATAATTATGACCGCGAATTTTCATTGGGGTTGGCTTCCAACGAAAGAAAATCAATTTACGAGCTGGATGACGCGCTCAAGAGAATTGAAGAGGGGTCTTTCGGGATTTGCGACGACTGCAAGGGATCGATTACCAAGATTCGGCTTAAGGCCGTTCCTTCCGCCCGGCTGTGCATCAAATGCCAGCAGAAAAAAGAGAAGAAGTAATACCAGTATTATCCTTGAGATGATTTTGATCATCGTTGCCAGTGTGGTTATCCTGGACCAGATTACTAAATACCTTGCGCTTGAATACCTGCAGCTTAATACACCGGTTCCTTTAATTAAAAATTTTTTAAATTTGACGCTCGTGTATAACCGCGGGGCGGCATTTGGCCTCCTGCAAAACCAGTTGCTTTTGTTTATTCTGGTTACTTGTTTTACGGTCGGGTTGATTATCTATAATTTAAAAAGCAACAATAATTCGTTGTTATTAAAGATCGCATTAAGTTTAATTTTGGGCGGGGCGGTGGGTAACCTGATTGACCGGGTGCGTTTTGGTTTCGTGGTTGATTTTTTAGATTTGCGGGTTTGGCCGGTTTTTAACCTCGCCGACTCGGTGATCACGCTGGCTGCCGTCGCCTTAACCTGGGAGCTTCTGTTCAATAAAAATGCTGCCTGAAATCTGCCGGATCGGTAGTTTTACGGTTTACTCATACGGTTTAATGCTGGTTTTAGCCTTTTTTACCGCCACCTGGCTTTGTTTGCGCCAGGCGGCTAAGGAAAAGCAAAACCCCGAAACAATCTTTAACCTTTTTTTCTACGTTTTTATCTTCGGCATCATCGGTTCCCGCCTGTTTTACGTGTTAATTAACGCCGATTTTTATTTACGCCACCCCTTAGAGATAATTATGCTGCAGCATGGCGGGATGGCCTGGTTCGGGGGATTGCTCTTGGGTTCGGCGGTTGCCCTGCTGTTTATTAAGCGGCATAAACTCGAACTGTTCAAGACTCTGGATTTGATCATTCCTTTTATTGCCCTGGGCCAATCGATCGGCAGGATCGGCTGCCTTTTAAACGGCTGTTGTTTCGGCCGGGAGTCGCCAAGCGGATTATATTTTCCAGTTTTCGATAAGTTTTTGATTCCCACTCAGCTGTATTCTTCTTTACTTTTACTGTTAATTTTCATCGTTTTAAGGTTTAAGCAGGATCGCCAGCATTTGCCCGGAGAGATCCTCTGCGCCTACCTTTTCCTCTATTCCATCAAACGGTTCCTGATTGAATTCTTGCGTAATGACAGCCCCCGGATTTTTTGCGGTTTGACTTTATTTCAAATTTTATGCTTGTTTGTTTTTTGCATATCCTTAGGTTTGGCCCGTAAAATCATTGCAGCTAAAAATAAAGCTGGATAAAATAACTGTTTGATCAACCGGCACTCGGGGCGAATGCATCTCTGATGACCAAAGAATTATTATTCCAAATTAAACCGGAAGAAGCTAAAATGCGCTTAGACCTTTTGCTGGCGGATTATGCCAGCCGTAATAACCTTGGCCTTTCGCGCACGGTGATACAAAAGCTTATCCGCGAAGGAGCTGTTTTTGTAAATTCCGGGGCGGTTAAGAAACCACACCATAAATTAAATACCGCTGATCAGCTGCAAATTCTCATTCCGGAAAAAGAAAAATCAACCTGTTTACCCGAGCAGATTCCACTGGATATCGTTTATGAAGATGCAGACGTGCTGGTGATTAATAAGCCGGTCGGCCTAGTGGTGCACCCGGCTCCCGGAAACCGGGAGCATACTTTGGTCAACGCCCTTTTAGGCCGCAAGATGGAATTATCCGATGTTAATAAAAACCGCCCCGGGATTGTGCATCGTTTGGATAAGGAGACCAGCGGTTTGCTGGTGATTGCGAAAAATAATGTCAGCCACTTAAAACTCGTTAAACAGTTTGCCCAGCACAGCATCACGCGCAAGTATATCGCGATTGTCAGCGGCAGGGTAGAATTTGATGAAGATATTATCGAAGCGCCGATCGGCAGGCACCCGCTTAAACGCAAAAATATGGCGGTTACCTTTACTGCGAATACGAAATATGCTAAGACGGCTTACAAGACTTTAAAGCGCGCTAAAAACTTCAGTTTACTTGAACTTTCTCCTTATACCGGCCGCACGCATCAACTGCGGGTGCATCTGGCTTATCTGGGTTATCCGATTCTGGGGGATTCTAAATATGGGAAAAAGGATAATTTTAAGCGCCTGGCTTTACATGCCCAAGAGATAGGCTTTATTCATCCGGCGACCGCTAAGCCGGTACATTTTACCAGTAAACTCCCTGGGGCGTTTGGGGAGTTTATAAAAAATAATTTCTAAACTTATTCCTTGATTTTTACCTAAGTAGTGATATAGTAAGGGGTAATAAACGCAATAAATTTATATTTTAATTTAGAAGTTATATACCTTCGCCTCAGTAACATGCAAAAATTCTCTAGAATTTTTGCATTTCGGCGAAGTAAATTCCTGCCTGCCGTCAGGCAGGCGCAGACGGACAACAGTTAATTGGTCCGGTGCTCTAATACCCGATTCTTAAAATAAGGGGTATAAATTCGTCCGCCAATGAATCAGTGGCGGACTCATTTAGGAGGTAAAATGAATTCTAAAGGTAAAATCATTCTGCCGGTTTTAATTGCCTTAATTGTTATTTTTATCGCGGCGGCTGCATTCATTTTTAATTTATATCAGAAGGAGTACGCCCAAAACGTTAAATTACAGGGGCAGTTGGTGGAATTGGAAAATCGCCAGAAGGAGACCGCTTCTCAGCTTGAAGCATCTAAGAAGACCGCAGCAGATCTGGAGATACAGCTGCAGGAAGCTAAGAATCGGATTGATTCTTTGGCTCAGGAGTTGGGTGCTGAAAAAGCCGCGCATGCCGGTACTTCCAATGAATTGGAACAGCTTAAAGGCGATCTTTCAAATCAAAAGTCTTTGCGCGAAGAGTTAGAGGGCCGCCTGAACCAGGTGCAGGAGGAGAGCAGGCAGATTAGGGAAGAGATAAAAATTATGCAGGAGCAAAAGCTAACCCTGGAAGAAAAAATTAAGAATTTAGAAGAGGGGGCAGCTAAAATAGAGTTGGGCACGGTAGTGGTTAATCCCGAAGCGACAGCCGCTCTAGCCGTTCCTGCCGGCGATCAGCCGCCAGCTGCGCTTGAGCCGATGATTGCTCCTGCGGCTAAAGCCCAAAAACCCGCTAAAGCTCAAGCAGTATTGGTTGCTAAAGGCCAGGAAGGGAAGGTTTTGATCGTTAACAAGGAATTTAATTTTGTAGTGATTAATTTAGGCAGCAAGGATAAAGTTGCTGTCGGAGATGAATTTCTGGTTTCCCGCGGCGGCAAGCCAATTGGCGATATAAAAGTCGAAAAGGTCCATGAATTTATGTCGGCTGCCGGATTTGCCGAATCGCTCAGAGAATCAATCAGAGAAAACGATAAGGTAACGCAAAAAATAAGGTGAACCGCATTCTCGGTCCGGCTAAACGTTTAGCCAAAAAATATTCTTCCCTGCGTACTTTTTTTTCAATCAAACAAAAATTTATACCCCGCGGACAAATTACACTTTCCGGAGATAAGTCGATTACCCACCGTGCTTTAATTTTAAGCGCTTTAAGTCGCGGTGAAACCGTACTGCAAAATTTTCCCGTTCATGATGATTCATTATCGACTTTGAATGCTTTGAAAGATCTGGGAGTAAAGATTCGCCGCAAAAATGACCGGGTTTATATTGGGGGTTTACCGGTTAAGGGGTTAACCGCCTGCCGCCGCCCGATTTTTGTTAATAATTCCGGGACGACTTTACGCCTGCTCTTAGGGGTTTTAGCCGGGATGGATTTTGAAACTAAGATTACGGCCGGAAAATATTTATCCTTGCGGCCGATGGCCAGAGTCAATCAGCCGTTGAGGCTGATGGGGGCAAAAATTTCCGCCCGCCAAAAGGACGGGGAGGAGTATGCGCCTATCTCTATCCAGGGCGGCTCACTCAAAGGTATCGTCTACCGGCCCCAGGTTGCTTCGGCCCAGGTAAAATCGGCGGTTCTTTTAGCCGGGCTGTTCGCCCGGGGCAGGACTACGGTCATTGAGCGTTTGGCTACCCGCGATCATACCGAACGGATGCTTAAAAATTTCAGGGTAAAGATCAAAGTTAATGGCCGCCGGATTACTTTATCCGGCGGCTCTCAATTAATCAGCCCGAAAAAAATTTATCTTCCCGGCGATATTTCTTCCGCGGCTTTTTTTATGGTTTTAGCGGCGATTATTCCGGGGGCCAGGATTATGATTGACCGGGTAACTCTGAATCCCGGCCGGATCGGGGTAATCCGCGTGCTTAAAAGAATGCGGGCTAAGCTGAAAACGGCAGGATTAAGCACCTACCGGGCGGATAATTTTGAACCAATGGGTAAGCTTGAAATCCGTTCAAGCCGCCTTAAGGGCACGCAAATCAGCGCGAGTGAAATTCCTTCCTTAATTGATGAGCTGCCGGTTTTGATGGTAGCGGCATGTTTTGCCCGCGGGCTAACGGTAATTAACGGGGTTGGCGAATTGCGGGTCAAAGAGACTGACCGGATAAATTCTATGGTTTTTAACTTACACCGGATGGGGGCGGATATTCGGGTTGAAGGCAGGGGGGTGAATGAAAAGATTGCCATTAACGGCAAGGGGACCCTAACCGGAGCCAGCCTGAAAAGTTTTGGCGACCACCGTACTGCGATGAGCCTGGTGGTTGCGGCTTATGCTGCTTGCGGAGATTCCTGTATTGATGATATTCGCTGTATCAGCAAATCTTTCCCGGAGTTTCTTAAGGTATTAAATAGTCTAAATACAACTAATTAAAGTGCCTTGGCCCGGGCATCTGAGCCAATCGGTTCCGGAAGATTATATTTGACAAAGGGTTTAAACTCTGTTAGAATCTTTTTCACG
>JBFZAU010000043.1:0-2929 GCA_041308825.1 Candidatus Omnitrophota bacterium | reverse complement strand
GATAAATATAATTTGCGTGGGCGTTTAATACTTACCGGATGGCGCCGGGATATCCCGCGTATATTATCAGCAATGGATATATTTGTGCTTACTTCTTTATGGGAGGGCTTACCTATAGCGGTACTGGAAGCTCTTGCAGCCGGCTTGCCGGTAGTGGCAACAGATACCGGAGGAGTAGCGGAGGTGGTCATAAGCGGTAAAACGGGATTTCTGGCCAGCAGGCACGATATAAGAAGCTTGGCGCAAAAACTACTTATGCTTATAAGGGACGATGATTTACGCAAACAGATGGGCAATAATGCGAGAAATAGCCTAAGCAAAGATTTTAACGTTGAGAACATGGTAGAGTCCACGCATACTCTCTACCAAATTTCAGATCTTAACTCCCCACGCAATTCCCCGTTTAAATACTCATAATCAATGGTATAATAAGAAGCTTTCGCGAATTTGTAAGAATATGATTATGATTTGTAAGGTTAGCGCGTCATTCTCAGGAGGCCGCAGTCCAAACCGCGTCATTCTGAGGAGGCCGCAGCCCGACGAAGAATCTTATAAATAATATGTTAATTAAAAGGCTTGCTGCAAGCTTGGGGTAACTATTTATAATAATTGCTTATGCAGATTAATTATATCATAATACTTATAAGCGGTTTTCTGTTGGGAATGGTTCTTGTAAAATTAATCCGCGGGTTAAGCGTTAGGTTTAATTTCCTCATTATTAAAGGCGTATCTGCCTGCGGGGGATTGGGTTTTGTGATTTCTTTTTTTATCGTCTCTCTTTTCTTTCTTTCCTATTATCATATTTTATCCAAGGAGTTTACGGGGATTATTCTATCTTCATTCTTTATCTTCATTTGTGGAATAATCGATGATTGGCGGGAGCTTTCAGTTTCGGCTAAGCTTATAGCGCAGTTTATTGCTATAGCGGTGCTGATAGGTTTTGGCGTAAGGACGCAGATTATTTATCTCAATAACTTTCTGAATATTATTATTACGGCGCTTTGGGTTTTGGGCATCACTAATGCGATTAATCATCTGGATGTAATGGACGGTATTGCCGCTGGCGCAGCAATAATCATCAGCTCGGCTTTTTTTGTAATTACCTTTTTTAATAACGATTTTAAAAATGCGATATTGACCTTGGTCTTAGCCGCGGCGGTCTTGGGCTTCCTGCGCTATAATCTGCCTCCGGCCAAGGCTTACATGGGGAATGCCGGGAGCCACTTTTTAGGTTTTCTTCTTTCGGCTATTGCCATAAACATAAGTTACTCGCCCGGACCGAGGAGGATTGCTTTAATCAGCCCTATCTTGATTTTAGGGTTTCCTATATTGGATAGCTTTTTTTTAATTTGTCGTCGGATGATGAAAGGGAGGTTGATCTTTCGCAAAAGCGATGACCATTTGGTTTTGCAATTTCTGAAGTTGGGATATTCTAAGACTCAAGCGCTCGTCATTATGCTATCTTGGTGTTTTCTCTTATGTCTAACCGGCATAGCGGTTGTCCGATTTTCGCACTTTTGGGCTAGCATCGGCATACTTATGGCGGTTATAGTTATTTTATTCACATTCAAGAAAGCGGGCAAAATTTTATCCAATGGCTAGAAAAAAAGTCATTATCTTGGGCGCCGGCTTGACCGGTCTAAGCGCAGCTTGGCATCTGCAAAGAAAAGGCGTAGATTGCCTGGTTTTTGAGAAAGAAAAAGAAACTGGCGGCTTATGCCGTTCCAAGAATCTCGCCGGTTTTACCTTTGATTACGACGGGCACATCCTGCATTTTAAACATCCCTATTCGTTTAGCCTGGTTAAAAGCTTATTGGGGAATAATTTAGCCAGGCATAAGAGAAGCGCCTGGGTTTATTTTCGGGATAGGTTCATTCCATACCCATTCCAGGCCAACCTCCATGGCCTGCCGTTAGATGCGCTTAAAGAATGTCTCTTGGGTTTTATCACCGCGCGTACCGGAGATTGCCGTAAGGATGTTAATTTTTATGACTGGATTATGCAGACCTTCGGTGAGGGCATTGCCCGGCATTTTATGGTCCCTTATAATTCTAAATTTTGGACGCTCCCGCTTAAAAATTTGACCTGCGAATGGTTGGATCGCGTCGTGCCCGTTCCATCTTTAAAAGAGCTGGTAGGCGGCACGGTGGCTGACAGCCCAAAGGCATTCGGATATAATGCTGTTTTTTGGTACCCGAAAAAAGGCGGGATAGGGCAGCTCCAGTCTGCCTTAGCCAGGCAAGTCAAAAATATATTTACCGGTTCTAAGGTTACAGGCATTGATTTTAAAAAAAAAGAAATAAAGGTCTCATCCGGCAACAAGGAGGAATTCGATCATTTGATATATACAGTCCCTCTCCCGGAATTGTCCTTTCTAAGCAATGGATTGCCGGAACAGGTAAATTCTGCTCTCAGCAAGCTGAGATGGAACTCTGTTTTTAATCTGAACTTAGGTATAGAAGGAAGCCGGCGCCACAATAAGCATTGGATTTATTACCCTCAGCGGGGAATTTCTTTTTTTAGGGTTGGTTTCTTTAATAATTTTTCACGGGGGCTTGTACCGGAAGGATCGCACTCATTGTATGCAGAAGCTTCTTATTCTGAAAGAAACCCCATTGACAAAGCGAAGATGGTAAAAAGAATAATCAATGACCTGTATAGCGCGGGCATACTTGCTAAAGATGATTTTGTACGCGCAGCCGATATAAATGATATTAAATATGGCTATCCTATTTATGATAAAAATTATGCTTTAGCACGGAATAAAATCAAAAATTATTTATCGGAAAAAAATATTTATCTGGCGGGCCGTTATGGCTCCTGGCGGTATATGTCTATGGAGGATGCCTTGCTTGAAGGGAAAAAAGCAGCGGATAGTTTATATAGCATTTTATAGATGATGCCAATTATGCGGGAGATATTGCTAAGG
>JBFZAU010000042.1:0-4871 GCA_041308825.1 Candidatus Omnitrophota bacterium | reverse complement strand
CGTAGGTATTTTGGTCATGGCTGGCGCACTTTGGCCTGCGGTTTTATTGGTCCGTTTTACTTGGATTAGTACGGGTAGTGATCCGCTAATTTTACATTGTTGGTTGATCGCATTTAGTCTGATTCTGGCTTTTTTTGTCTACGGTTTTAGCTTAATTCTGCTGTTAGGATTATTGCGGATAATTTTCAGGTTGAACCTTAAAGAAGGAGAGTACCGTATCGCTTCTTGGGGGATCTACCGCTGGATGTTCATTAACGGACTGTATATGGTTGCCTCGATTACTTTTATGGATTTCATCCAGCTTACCCCGTTTGCGATATTGTTTTTTCGTTTAATGGGGGCCAAAGTCGGTAAGAATGTGCAGATTAATTCTAAGAAGTGTTTTGATTTATCCTTGATTGAAATCGGGGATAATGCGGTGATCGGGGGATATGCTACGATTATGTGCCATTCTTTTGAGCGGGGCAGGCTGATTTTACGCAAGGTTAAGATCGGAAAAAACGTGGTGTTAGGTCTAAATTCCGTGGTGATGGCCGGCTCAGAGATTGGAGAAGGGGCTTTTATTACTGCCGGAGCGATTTTGGGCAAAAATAAACAGGTTGCTCCTTATAGCGTTTATGCCGGAGTTCCGGCAGAAGCGATTAAAGAAAGAAAAGACAGCAGTAAATAACAGGTAAAGGACTATGCATATTTTTCTAACCGGGGCTACCGGATTTTTAGGGACAGTGCTTTTGCGGGAACTGTTGATTAAAGGGCATACTGTCAGCGCCCTGGCCCGCCCCAAGCAAGGGGAAACTCCGACGGCCAGGATCAAAGGGCGCCTGTTGGATTATGATCCTATTTTTGCCTTTAATAAGTATATCGGTAATACCCTGCAGATTGTGGAACAGGGCCCCGGCAACGAATACTTGGGGTTGGACAAAAAGTCTTTTTTTAAATATGCCGGCACGGCCGATATGATTATTCATAACGCGGCTTGTACGCAGTTGGAAGCCGATTGGAACCTTTATGAAAAAGTTAATATTCAGGGTACTAAACAGGCTATCGAGTTTGCCGCCCATACCCCCAGTAAATCTTTAGCTTATACCAGTTCTGCTTATGTGGCCGGAACCCGCACCGGTCGAGTCGGTGAGGATGAGCTTATTGCCGCAGGGTCTTTTCGCAACGGTTATGAAAAAAGTAAAGCCATCTCTGAAAATGAGGTGCGTAAAGCCGTGGTAGACGGTAAAATTCGGGCAATGATCTTTAGACCCAGCATTATCATCGGCTGTTCCCGCAACGGCTGGATGTGCGAAGAGCACCATTTTTTCGATTTCATTTTCCGGCTTTCATTAATCCATAAAATTATTCTTAAACAGTTGGCCTCTTTAAAACTAAAAGTCGATTACCATTTCCGTATTCCCGGAGACCCGCAAGCTACCAAAAATTTCGTGCCGGTTGACTATGTGGCCCATTCGATTGCCCTGTTGGTTGAAAGAGGTCAAGCCTGGGGGAAAACCTTTCACTTAACTCACCCTAAACCGCTTAAGTTAAAAAATCTGGAAAGCTATGTACAAAAAGCGCTGGGTTGGCTGGAAATCACCTTGTGCCCTAAAAGAGAAATTAAGGACCTTTCTCCTCTGGAAAAAAAGTTTTTTCGTTCCACGCAGATCTATGAAAAATATTTTTGGGAGGAACCTTGCTTTGACCAGGGTAACCTTAAATCCGTTTTAGGGGGGTATTTACCGGTACCGGAACCGATCTCGCAGGAATTAGTCAGCCAGTTGGTAGAGTTTATTAAAGTTAAACACCTGCACCGCAAGAATTTGAAATTGAACCGCTTTCGGCAATTAGTCAGCGCTTAAATAGCAATCATTTTAGCTGTCGCTGAGTGTCAATATAAACGGAGGGCGAATGTCGATCATCAAAGAATTTAGGGAGTTTGCGGTTAAAGGGGATGCCGTAGATATGGCGGTAGGGATTGTCATCGGAGCGGCTTTCGGCAAAATCGTTAATTCTTTGGTTAATGATATTATTATGCCACCCGTTGGGATGCTCATCGGAGGAGTGGATTTTAAAAATCTGGTGATTACGATGAAAGAAGCCACTGCTACTGCGCCCGCGGTTACCTTGAAATACGGACAATTTATTAACAATGTAATTGATTTTCTGATCGTGGCTTTTTCGATCTTTGTGGTCGTGCGCAGTATTAATGTTTTAAAAAAGAAGCATGCTTAACACTTGCATCGCTCAGTACCTCTGTGATTATGCCTAGAATATAAAGCAATCTTACTTGGCAATATCCGATTCCAGTGATATAATTATAAAAATTTTGTTTTTAACTCAAAAGTTGATATCCAATGTCTAACGCATCCAGTTTTACCAAATATTCGCGCAGCGGTTCGGCAATCGTTAAAGGAACGATTGAGCAGGGGAGGTTTCTAATTCCCTACCGGATTTATGAAAGCGACGGTCCGCATATTGTATGTTTAAACGGCGTACAGCAGTCAATGGCGATGTGGCATAGTTTGGTTGAGCGCTATGTCCCGCATTACCGGGTAGTTTTATTCGATTTTCCTAACCAGGGCCGGGGTAAGGTGGTCTCCGGAGAGGCCGTGGTGAGCTTGGATGAGCAGGTAGATATCCTGCGCGAAGTAATCAAGGCCACCGGGACAAATAAAGAGGTTTCACTCTGTGCCGCCAGTTGGGGCGGGATTATCGCCCTGGCTTTTGCCTCCCGTTTTCACGGCCAGGTTAAACAGCTGTGTCTGGCAAGTCTGGGGACCAAGGCTAATGACCTGATGGTTGAGACGATTAAGAAGGGTTTTGCGGTTGATCCCAAAAACCGCAAGAAAATGGCGGATATCTTGATCGAAAGCTTCGGCCAGAACCTGCCTAAAAATATCAAAAATAAGATCATCCGGCAGTTTAATTCGATGAGCCAGGAAAATCTGGATGCTTTTTATGAACACGGCCTGGCGGTTGTTGAAACTAAAAAAATCGGCGATATGATTAAATTATCCGCCATCCGCGACAAAACATTCTTAATCTACGGAGAAAAAGACACGATTATTGATTTAGAGGATGTTAAATTTCTTTCTTCGCAAATTCCCGATTGTCAGATCAGGATCGTTAAAGACGCCGGGCATTTCCTGCATATGGAAAAAGTGGATATTTTCGATATTTATGCCGATATCCTGCCGATACCTGCACACCCTTAAAAATAAACCACGCTGCAGCTGCTTATTGACTGGTTAGCTTGCAGAAAGAAATTGCCAAAACTGTATGAGGCAGAAACCGTAAATCCGGAAGCTAAAGGCCCTCTTGTATTTATGTAAGAACTTAAGATATTTTACAAAGTCTACAGTATTTAAAAAGATTTCTTGTCTTTGGTTTCCCCGCGTTATAATATGATAGCAGGCGTTTTTGATCAACAAGCGTGTCTGTAAGGCCATTGTTTTCATCTCTGTATTAACTGACGTTGCAAAAGTTAATTTCTAACAGGATTTTTTGAGTGCACTGTCCAGTATAACGGCAGTTCATTGTCCCGATTGGAATGGAAACTGTTCCTAGAAAGAAGGAGGGCGGATGGTTTATTTGGTATTTTTTATCTCCTGTTTTCTGGCTTTTAATTTCTCCAGCGTGAGGGCGGATTCTTTATCCGATCAGTCACCGGAAACTGACGCGATGCATGAAATAAAATTCGATGAAACAATGGCGGCCGTTGAGATGGGCGGCAATATCCAGGGGGTTGTCGTGGATGTGAATTCCGCCCTGGGAATGTTGACGCTCAGAGATGACGATGAAGATGATCAGCTTTATTCTATCAGTGTGAAAAAGTCTACGACCTTTGCGCAGGTTTCCTCGCTATCCGATATCCATCCCCAAGACAGCATCAGTGTTGATTGTTACAGTTTGAATGGTCATCTGGTTGCTGAAAACATTGTTTTGCAGGATCGGGGATATCAGGATGAAAAACCGGCGCCGCTGGAAAAGGTGTTGGTTGATTAGATGATTAACCGTAATCAATGAAAAGCAGGAATTGATGCCTAAAACAGCGCTTTATTATTTTTCGGCAACCGGAAACTCGTTAGCGGTGGCCAGGGATCTGGCGCAGGGTTTAGGTACAGCCGAACTTATTCCGATCAATCAGGTGTTAAAAAATCCGGATGCGACTGCATATGATGCCGTCGGATTTGTTTATCCGGTGTATATGTTCGGGCTGCCCTTAATTATCGCGGAGTTTTTAAGAACGGTCAGGGTTAATCCCGGCGTTTATGTTTTTAGTGTGGCGACCTTAGGGGGATTGCCCGGCCGGGCGCACAGCCTGGCAAAAAAAATTTTAAACGAACGCAAAATAAAGTTGGCCTGCGGTTTTTCGATCGTGATGCCCGGCAATTATACTCCTTTATACGGAGCTTTTTCCCAAGATAAACAGCAAAAGCTGTTTGCGCAGCAAAAAATCAAGACCGCGCGGATTATCGATTACCTGGATCACCGCCGCCAAGGCGTAATGGAGCAGGGTTATTTAATAAGCTACCTGCTTTATAAGTTATTATACGCTGGCGGTTCGAAACAAATTCCGCTTGCCGCCAAAGGCTTCTGGATAACTTCCGGTTGTACCGGTTGCGGGCTTTGTGCTAAAATTTGCCCGGTTAGTAATATCGAGCTTCAGGATGGTCATCCGGTATGGCTGGATCACTGCCAGCACTGCATGGCTTGTTTACAATGGTGTCCGGTGGAGGCCATTCAATATAAAAGATTGACCTTAGGTAAAAAACGCTACCATCATCCGGATATTACAGCGCTTGAAATTATCGGTTAGCAAAGAATAATATATTAGGTTGGAATATTTATTTTAAATAGTATAATAAAATTACCTTAAAGGGGGT
>JBFZAU010000041.1:0-13205 GCA_041308825.1 Candidatus Omnitrophota bacterium | reverse complement strand
TGCTCAAAAAGATATAGATAAAAGCAATCAGGAGGGAAAACGGAATGGTTAAGGCCACAATTAAGCTGGGAGCCAAAGACCTGAAGAAAAACCAGGCGACCATAATCACCAGCACAATCCCCAGCCACACGGAAACCTTTAGGGAATTTAACGAATTAATAATATCTTCGGAGGTATCGAAGATCGTATTGACTTTCACATCGGACGGTAAGGTTTTGATTAGCGCCTCCATCCTTGCCTTAACTTTCGTCGCCACCTCCACCGAATTTGTCCCGCTCTGCTTCTGGACCATGACCATAATCCCCGGGCTTTTATTGATCCGCACAGCGCTGGTCACCTCTTTAAAACTGTCCTCAATCCGGGCAACATCTTTCAAATAGATCGGGTTTCCATTGCGTTTGCCTAAAATAATAAGGTTAATTTCATCCGGACGGGCAAACTCACCGGGCAGGCGAATCAGATAATCGGTTAATCCGGTTTTGAGGCTCCCTACTGGCTGAGTAATATTTTCCTGCGCTAATTTATTCTGGATATCTAAAACGGAGAATCCGTAACTTTCAAGGCGCTGGCGGTCAACCCAAATATTGATCTGGCGTTCCATTCCCCCGCCGTTAATCTGTACCGTACCTACTCCGGGAAGCTGCCGCAGAGCATCGCAGATTCTTTTATCCACCAGATCATAAAGATCCGGATAAGTTTGCTGCGCGGTAATCCCGAAATAGATGATCGGGATGTTAGCGGTATTAAACTTAAAAATAAAAGGATTTTCCATTTCATCGGGAATATCGGGCAGGAAACGCTTAGCCAGGTCAATCCGGTCACGCACATCATTAGAGGCCTCATCCAGATTAGTGCCCCAGACAAATTGTAAGGTGATTACCGAGCTGTTTTCGGAGGAGCGGGAGGTAATTTTCTCCAGGCCCGGGGTAGTCCCCAGCTGATTCTCCAGTTCCTCGGTAACTTTCACCTCCACATCTTCACTGCCGGCGCCCGGATAGGTTGAAATTACGGAGATCGAAGGCGGCTCAATCTCCGGCATCATATCAATCCCTAAGCGGCTAAGCGAATAAAGCGCTAAAATAATGATGGAAAGAAAAATCATCAAGTTGGTAACCGGCCGCTTAACTCCGAATTCTGGTAGATTCATATTATTCCTCCGGCGAAACCAGCGCTCCGTCAGAAATCAACTGCTGCCCCATAATCACTACCTGATCATCTTGGCTTAAACCGTCTTTGACCTCAAAGTACGGCCCCTGGCGGATGCCCAATTTAATTTTTCTTAATACCGCTTTATTGCCTTGCACTACAAATACATAATTATCCGGTTCATGCCCCATGATCGCTTCCTTTAAAATAACCGGCACATTGTTTTTAGCTTCCATGACTAACCGGACCTTGGCGAACATCCCGGATTTTAAACGCAACTCTTGATTATCAACTGTTATCTCAACCGGGGCGGTGCGGGTAGATAAATCAACTACCGGGCTAACCTTGGTGACCGTCCCGGGGAATTGTTCATCCGGCCAGCTATCCACCGTAACTTTAGCCGCCTGACCCAACATAATCCTGAACAGGTATTTTTCGGGAATATCCAATTTAATCTTTACTTTATCTGAGCTAACCACTAAAGCGATTGGCGTAGCGGGAGTAACATTTTCTCCAATATCCACATAGACCCTGCCTAAAATACCGGTCAAAGTACTTTCTACCGGGGCTTTCTGAAATTTTAAACCTACTTCATCCCGATCGATATAACAAATCACCTCTCCTTTATTGATCAAGGCGCCATCCTCTTTTACCTTTTCGATAATTTTTCCGCTAACCTTAGGGTAAATCACCGCTTCATCCTGGGCTTTAATATCCCCGGAGTAATCCAGGGCTTCATCCAATCCCTGCAGTTTAATCTTTTCAACTTTAACGGGGATAGCCTCTTGAGGTTTTTCTTTAGCTTCCCGCAAAGTACAGCCGCTAAATAATATTGCGCAACTTATCAAGGTTAGAATTTTCTTATATTTCATTAAAACCTCCTGTAGCCTTATCAAAATTAAATTTAGCAATTAAATAATCATACACCGCCTGTTTATGGTTGAAAACTGAAATTTCGTATTTTAATTGCGCGTCATTTTTATCCAGAAGGCTGACCTGTCCTTGGGCATACCTGTCTTCGGAAGTAATAAAATTCTGCCGGTAGTATGCCACCTCTGACTGGCTGGCATTGATCTGATCGACGGCATTCTTTAAAGCCAGGTAAGCATCCTTAACCTCCAGCGCGATATCCTGAATCAATTTAGTTTTGCCAAGTTCGGTCTTTTTTAAATCGACAAGCGCCTGTTCGACTTTAGCCTTAGTCTGCCAGCCGTCAAAAACCGGCCAAGTCAGCGTAATCCCCAGAATATTATAATCATTCCAGTTGCGGGTATTCACGGTAGTGGTTACAGCGTGCGAACGGCTGTAATAATCCCAGGAGGCATAGATATTGGGCCGGCCTTCGGCTTTAGCCAGGGCAATCGCACTCTTATTTGCTTTTAGCTGCGATTCAAACTGCTTTATTTCCGGGCGGGTTTGCATGGCTTTTAAAAATCCTTGGTCAAAAGCAATTTCTTTGGGAATAAATTTGAATTCCGTGCTGGGAATAACCACAACATCTTTATCCAAAGCCAGCAGGTTATTAAATAAGGCTTGCGCTGCCTCCTTCTGCCTTAAAGAATCCTCATAGGCCTGCTTAACGGCCGCTAAAGAAGATTGAGCTTGTAAAATATCGGTTTCGGAAGCTTGCCCGCTTTGATAACGGGCATTAATATACTCTAACTGTTCTTGGCTATTCTCTAATATCCCCTTATTTAATTCTGCGAAAAATCCGGAAAGAGAAAGCGTATAATAAGCCTGGGAAAAATCAAAAATCGCTTCCAGTTTGGTTTTATCTAACAGGGACTGCTCAACCTCTAATTGATAGTTATTATACCTGATATTATTGATGACCTTACCGCCTTTATACAGATACTGTTTTAAGGTGACCTGCGAATTAGTCTGGCTGATATCCTTAGTATAAAGCCCGGCCGTATAAAACCAGCTGCCGGTATAAGTCAGGGAAGGAAAAGCTGCGCCTTGGGCTTCGGCGATCTTAAGCTTGGCCTTTTCCACATCCTTGGCTTGAAGCAGAATATCGCGGTTACTCCTTAAACCAATCCCTACTGCTTCGCTGAATGTAAGCGTAATCTCCTTTGCGAAATCCATATCAGGAGAACCAGGATTGTTCAAATCAGAGGCATAAGTCGTTGTGATAATTAAACTTAAAAGTATAGTAATCCCGATTATTCGCTTCATTAATTATTACCTTCTTTTTTTAACAACTCTGTTACTTGCATCAAGATCCGCAAGTACTCGCTCCGATCATGCTCAGAGATTTGACTGAAAATTTTAGAAATTATCTCCCGGCGTTGCCGGGTCAGCTTCTTCAATAGTTCCTGCCCTTTATTGCTAAGCCTAATTTTAATGATCCGGCGGTCATTTTGGTCAAACTCCCTCTGAACATACCCCAAAAGTACCAGGCGCTGAACGATCCCGGTTGAAGCCGCAGTCGTCACCTTCATTTCCCTGGCGACATCAGTCATCTTAGAAGGCCCTTCTCGACTCAATAAATCCAAAATAAGCACCTGCGGCAAAGTAATCTTACCTTTATATATCTCATTATTCATCTTATGAGAGAAACCCCGCATAATTTCGGGCATAATCTGCTCCATTCTATCGGCAAATTCCGCAATAGCAATCCCAGCCATATCAACCTCCTTAATATTTAACTATATTAAATATTAATTACATTAATAATATGCCATATCTTTTAACTTTTGTCAAGATTTTATTGAAAGCTGATTAAATCTGGAAGGAGAAAACCAGGCTGTTTAGAGAAATGCTGAAAGCTTATTTAATTTATGTCCGCGGGCAAAAAGAACATTCTGCATTAAATTATCCACCCCCTTCAAATAAGCGTCCGGGTTAGGGCTATGGACTCTTAAGTAAGCAGCGGTTTCCCGGAATTTTTCTTTTAGTGCGGATTCAGGATCCGGGCTTTGGTTAATCCGGGTAAGTTTGCCCTTGGCCAGATCTTCATCATAATCATAGAAATCATCAATGTAGGCAAAGAGTTCAGAGGTAATTTCTAAAGCTGACAGAAGCTGTTGGGGTAAATCGTTTTTGATAATATACATATCTAAAAGGAATCCGTTTTTGACAGAATAAGGGACGTTATTTTCATCCCCGCCCATAACTCCCTGCGCATCATGTACCTGCTCTAAAGTAGTATAATAATTGTTGAACTCCGCAGGTAAAGCCACCTCCCTGACCTTTTTCCTTAACTCCAAAAATAACCGGTAATCAGCGTTACTCAGTAATTCCTGGCTAGGTTGGGAATTGAATAAAATCTCTTTATTCATATTTTCATTGTCCAGCAGATCATCATAGACCCGCTTAAGGAAGGACAAAAGGACGCCTCTTTTTTGCGCTTGGGCATCGACAAAAATGTTAAAGGCAGTAAACAAACTAAGGTGCTCGTATAACAGAATGGCTGCTATTTTAAAAAATCGGTAGTATAATTTCTCCGGCTTAATTTTAGACTGCGCAATATACCAGGCGGGGATAAATTCTTTAAAAGCAGCATCGCTTACCCTGATACAGGAAAACCATCGAACGGCATGCGCGCTCATTGTGCCGTTGATGGTTGCCAATAGCTTTCGATAATGCGGCAGTGAACGCGCATCATTTAACATGCTAAACAAACGCCTAAACAATCTTTTACCGTGGCCGGATAATGAAATATACAGCTTTAAAATTTTGATTAGCTTTAAAATCATTTTAATCCTTAAAATAACGAAGTACCTTATCGGCATGATTCTTGCCCATAATTTTTTTAAGTTTTCCCTCCTTGGCCAAAGCTTGCGCCCTTCTGCCAAAGCACATCGGATCCTGAGCAAAAACCCCTTTGGCTTTGCCCGGATAAGTATTACCGTTACCCCGGCAACCGTAACAAAGCCGGAATTCTTTGCTGTAATCGCATGCCGCGCAAAAACCTTCCAGGTTTTCATAAGCCAGCCGCGCCCGTTTAAGCAATGCGCTATTCTGCAGCTTCATCTTAATATTCTGATCGTTAATATTACCCAAGCGTTTCTGTACTCCGCAACAAACGCTAAGATTGCCGTCTCTTTCCAAAAACAACCCTTTAGCCTTGGTCAATTTATCGCAAGGGGAAGGAAAAACACTGCCATAAGGCGGCTGCCAAAGGTCTGTCTGGCGGGCCTCACTTTTACTTAATCCATAACGTAAAGATAGATTTAAAAGGGAAAGCTCATAGATATCCTTGACATATCTTTCCGGATCAATCTGTAGTTGTTTGTAATTATTAACACAATTGCCCTTAATCACCGGTACTTCTACAAAAGGCAAAAACCCGTTTTTAAAACAGTTTTTCCAAAATACCAGAAGATCCCTGCGGTTAATCCCGGTATATAAGAATTCGGCAATTACTCTGGCCTTTTTGTAATCGCGGCTTAATCTTTTTACTGATTTCCAGCTCCGGCGAATTCTTTGGTAAGCACCTCTTTGTCTAATCAGCTTCTCTACGGATCTTTTGCTACCCCAATCTTTCATAAATAACACCCCCTGGTGCTCAAACAAAACTTTCAAAATCGATGCATCCAGGGTAATTCCAGAGGTCGCCAGGCAAACCCTAACTTTCAGATCCCGACTTAACCAGGAAATCATCTTTTTGAGAAATTTATTCGGTTCTGCTGCTTCCTGGTCCCAAAGCAGCGGCTCACGGCCATAGAGGGTCACAAACTCCATCCCCCATTTTTTTAATTTAATTAAATATGATTGAAAATTCTCAAATTCACTCTCCAGATCCTCGATACTCTTGGTTATTTTTTCATCCGGGTAAGCCAACGGAGTCGGACAGGTAATACAGCCGGCCTGGCATCTGCCGGTAATATTAAACTCTACATACTTTACTAAAGATTGTTTACCGGGAGTAACCGCTTGGCCAACGGTTTTAATTATCCCCCAAGGGTTAGTGCGGCAAGGCAAAGGCAGCTGGCTCATTAAAAACCTCTTTTAGTTTTGAGCTTCAAGAATGCCAAATAGTTGTCCGACATGGTTTTAGCTAATTGCGGAGTAATCGAATTCCCTTGATTGCAGGATGCGGTAGGCTGCCAAAGCCGGGCTTGTAAATGATGCTTAAACTTAATTTGGTCGGAATAAACCGGGCATTCCCCAAAATACTGGGCAGAGCACCAATCCTGAATTGAGTCTCTGACCAATGCATTCAGATTCCCCTCTGAAACATTATGTTTATGGTAATGAAAAAATGGGCAGCATTTTATATTCCCGTCCACGTCAAAAAACACCAGTCCCGAACACTTTTTCTGAACCGTCTCTTGCATATATATCTCATGATTCTTAATTATCTCCTGCTTGCGCTTTTCCATTAAATAATAAGTTTCTGCTGTCGGCACAAGTTTGGCGGTAGCCGCCGGCCCCACGGGAATAAACTCTAAATATCGGGCCAGGATTGCTCCTTTTCGCTTCATTACCTTAACGAATTTTTTACTTAAAACTTCACGGGCGTTAAGATTCGTAACCATTGATAAATATCCCCACGGAATCCCGAAGGCAGTTAATAGCTTAATTGCCTGCATCACCTGCCGGAAACTTCCTTGGCCTTTAAAATAATCATGCTGTTTAGATGAGATTCCATCAATACTTAAGATCGGTATCAGGTTACCGACCTTGGTGAGCTTTTTAACATACGCCTGATTGATCGGAGCGCCGTTAGTAAACATAAAAAACATGATATCCGGATTTTGTTTAGCGATCGTTAAAACACGCTTATCCAAAGTTGGCTCGCCGCCGGTAATAAAAATATGTTTATAATTACCCCGGACTAATTTTAATATTTCTTTTATTGTTTTTCCGTTCATCTTCTTGCATTGCTCTGATTTAGAATAGCAATACCGGCACTTTTGATTGCAGTGCTTGGTTATCTCCATCACCACGGATCCGGTCCGCCCGTCCCGGATAATTTTATTTGCATATATCCTTAAGTAAGCGCGTAAAAAGGCGGTCAGGATCCGGGGGTTGGAAATCATACCCCGAATTTTAGCGATCTGGACCAAAAGTTGTTTTTGTGCAAAAGGATTAACTCTAAGCTTCGCCAGGCTATTTTTATCGCAAAGTAATTGCCGGGAAAATTGTTTTTTTAAAAATTCGGATAATTCTTTAATCAGCATTTTTTAAGGTCCCTAAAAAATCTAAAACTGTCTTTATTGCTTATGGCTAACGCACATTAAAAAAAACGCTTTCGATATCCACCCCGTTTTTTCTTGCATTAATAACTCTGGAAGTAACCAAATCCAGGAATTTATTAAGCTCATCCGGATTAGGCGCGTTATGCAGCAGAAGCTGGCGGCACAACTCAGATTGTTTACGCATTGTTGCTTCAGGATCCTCAACTATCGCCATATAAGTTACCCGGTTTATAAATCGATCATGCTCCAGGTCTGCCAACCCATCTAACATGTACATCCATCTGGCAACCGGCGGCAGGGAGTCTTTTAGTTTTGTGGGTATTTCAGGGACCATGGCATAGATAAATATGCACGCCATAAACGGAGCAACCTCTTCTAAAACGATCGCGGCTTTTTCGCGGGTATATTCGATCTGTCTGCAAATATCAAACCCCTGCATATGTTGATAATATGCACCGAAACGCTCAGGGGAAGCCAAGCCCTCCAGCGCCTGCTTAAGTTGCCTTAAAAAAAATAATTGTTCAGGTATAACCGCCTGGTAATCAAAAGCTTTAACTAAATCACCGAAAGAATACTTTGAGCTATCAAATAGATCATCCCATTCCCGATGCGCAAAAGCCACCAGCACACATCTCTCCTGTGCCTCTTCTTCATAAGGAATATTAAATGCCTCAAGCATTTTACCCCATAACAGGAGGCTAAAAAATCCATAGGGCACAAATCTAGCGTACATGGCGGATTTATCGCGTTCCAAGTCAGAACATAATCGGCCGGATACCTGGCGGCTAAATACTTTATCGCATAACTTAAGAATTTTTAAAAAATAAACTACTTGTCGGAGATTAACGGGAACTAATCTGCCTAATATTTTATCAATCTGGCGACATCTCATGAAAGCCTTCCGCAAAAAAACCTTACCGGTTTGGCTAAGCGATAAATATACGGCTAAAGCCGCAAGCCCTAATTTAAGATTAATCATTTTCGAAGAGGCAAGACTCCAACAATCTGTCTGCGCAAGTAAAGATAGGGGCTGGCGCACTGAGCGAAATTTTAACAACAGGATAATTCGACGATCTTCTTTTCAATCAATACTTTATGCTTCTGCTCTTCGGTTATCAGAAAAGAAAGGAGCCCTGTTAAAACAGGATGGTCGATCAGCATCTCTTGGTACATCTTAGCGGCGGCCTCTTCCTTGGTAATCGCCAGTTTTAGCGCTTCGATCTCAATCATCTTGACCCTCCCTTCTTATTTTTAATAAAAAACCCTCCGGGAATATATTTTATCACGGAGGGATAGGAAGTCAATCTTACCTAAAGACTAAAATACGGAATCTAATCGGAGCACTGATTAATAAACCTCCCCGATAACTTCATTCAGGGAATAAAACCTTTTTAGAGTACAAAATACCACTAAAGAGTAAATAATACAGGCCAGGCCAATCAAAATCCGCCTCTTCAAGCACCACTCATGGAATGAATAAATATTTTGCTCCAGCTTAGGAAAAATCCTCTTGCGCAATCCGTATTCCTTACCTAACACTACTTCGACACGACCATAGTTGTGATAAGCTATTAAAATTAAGCCCAACAACAGAACAACCGGGCTGCTCCAGAAAATGATCTCGCGCATTATATCAAAAAAGGCCCATTCCTCCATTTTACTCCTCCTTTTTCAATTTCGCTTTCTTATGCTTCTATCTTTGTTTTTGCAGGAATCAGGTTCAATGATTTACTGCTATAGATTAATTATAACTAAAACTTCACATTAATGCAACTCCTTTGGTTAAATTAATCCTGCTTCGCCAACAACTGCCAAAACAGACCTTCCTAGAGCGGATATAATTACTGCGAAAGGTCGAGAACATCTGCGGTAGAGGACAACCGGCCGGAGGAAGCTTCCGTATCCATTGCGATTTTAGGATCCCGGACCTGATAAAATACCGGTTTCTCTGCGTATCTCTTAAAAAAAGGCTCTAAGCTATCGGCTATAAATTCGGAATAAAAAATATACCCCAACAGCATAATTAAAGCAAGTATCATTAAATTTCTAATCATTCAAATTCCACCTTTCCGAATTAAAAGTTATTGGCCTAAACGATAAATAATATTCTTCAATTGCCTAAATAATACCGCGCGCTTAAACACAAGTCAATGGAAATCCCCGGCTAAAATCATTCCGGATAAAAACCCCTGCTAAGGGTCAAAAAACATTAGCTTTAATGGCCTGCCCTCTTTAGAATAATTATTAACCCTAGATATACCAGGACCAAACCGGAAATAACCCGGATTGATCTTTTAATTTTATCCTGTCCCGCAAAAATTGCGGCCAGTTTGCCCGACAAAGCTGCCATTAACATCACCGGTGAAATTATTGTGCCTAAACCAAAAATAAAAGCATAAAACATACCTTCCCAGGGGGACTGCGAAATAATGATAATATAATTTAAAATACCTAAGAGCGGCAGGCAGGGAGAAAAACCCGCTAGTAATCCTAGCACGCCGGCATTAGCCAGGTTCCCCCGCCAAAGAAAAGAACAATATTTACTGCCTAACGGGTCTTTGAATATCACAGTCAAGGCCCCGATAAATAAGACAAAAAACCCCAGGAAAATATTTATAATATTGAGATAACTGATAAAGGGCTGGCTCTTTAGTAAACCGGAGAATATGCCGCATAATACACCCAGGATCATATAGCCGGCGACCTTGGCTAGAGAAAAAGAAAAATAAGTAACCAGCGCTTTATTTAAAGATGGTTTATAGGCCGCGATAAAACCGGCTAAAACCGGACCGCAAAACCCGATACAGGGCCCCGAACCAAGAATTAAACCGCTTAAGAATAAATAATATAGACTTTCTTTCGCCACAGGATTAATATAAATGCAGGGAAAGGGATTGTCCATGATTATCTTTATCCCCTTTGGGATAATCGCTTCGATACTTCAGTTAGTAATCTTGCGCGAATTCAGCTTTTCCATCGCCAGACATGAGCTGGCTTTCGTATTAGCCGCCGGATTCTGGATTATATCCTTCGCCCTGGGGAGCTTAATTAAGCTACCGGGAAAACGGATAAGCTCATGGCTCCTGCCTTTATCCTCAGCCTCCTTCTCGGCCTCCATCTGCCTGATCCATTTAGCCAAATCATTAATGGGCATTAAATATTTTCAAACCCCCAGTCCGCAAATTGTCGCTTTAACCCTGGCTTTAGTAGGCTTGCCTGCATTAATCATGGGCACAACCTTCCATTGGCTGCTGCAAAGACTCACGGAAGAATCGCCTGCCCCGACGGAAAAAGAACCGGTTAAATTCTTAGCTTTTGAAGCCGCCGGCTTTTTTCTGGGAGGAGTGATTTTTACCTTTCTGCTTAAAGATTATACTAATCCCTTAACCTTTAGCTGGTTGCCCTTACTTCTATTACCTGGCTTAAAAGAGAGGTTCAGCAAAGTTTTGTCGATTTGTTTGATCGCTACAATCACCCTCGTTTCGATTATAAACTTTAATTTAATAATCAAAAAAGAATTTGACGGTTCACAAATCCTGGTTAACCGGGGCTCTCGCTACGGTCCGGTAATTATCGCAACTAAGTCCGGAGTAACCAACTTCTTCTCCCAAGGAACGCTTTTGGCCACCAGTGAAGATAAGTTGGCGACAGAAGAATTTATTCATTTAAGCCTCTCGGCGACCAAACCCGCGGTAAATAAAGATATTCTTTTTATTGGCGCAGCCCTCTCCGGACAAATTGAAGAACTATCCAAATACAAATTAAGCTCTTTAGATTGCTTACAGATAAACCCCCTCTTATGGGAATTCACGCCCGCACCCGCTGAAAGCAGATTAAGCGGCAAAATTAATTTTATCACTGCTGACCCGCGGGCTTACCTTAAAAAAACAACCAAAAAATATGATGCCGTCTTAATGAATATGCCTGGGCCAACCAGCCTGGCTTTAAACCGCTATTTTACCGAAGATTTTTTTAAGCTGGTTATCCGCTGTTTAAAACCCCAAGGCATATTTTCTTTCTCTATGCCTTCTAAGCGCGAAATCTTGAGCCCCCAATTCGTTAAATTCAACTCCTCTATTATTAACGCGCTGGACAGAGTGTTTCCCGCCAGATTAACTATCCCTTCAGACTCAATGGTAGTTATTGCTTCTTCCGGGGGCGAAATCTCCGATCAATATCTACTTAATAATTTCATGGCCGTAAAACCTCAAACCGAGTTTTTTACGATCTACCATTTCCGGGACTACCTTGATCCT
This sequence comes from Candidatus Omnitrophota bacterium, assembly GCA_041308825.1. Lineage (GTDB taxonomy): Bacteria > Omnitrophota > Gorgyraeia > Gygaellales > Profunditerraquicolaceae > UBA6249. The sequence continues at coordinate 1,654 of JBFZAU010000041.1, read as the reverse complement.
GAAATACGTAATTACATCCAAAAGATGCTCAACAAAAGCATTACGCCAAACTCCGACCTTTATCCCTCAGGCTTTCTAACTTATCTTATTTTAGAACAGGCTAAATTCTACCCCAACCTTAAAATTGAGTTAAAGGTACTGCAAAAATCCATCATCCTCTTGCTTTGGCTTTGCGGATTAGCCGGAATAATTAGCTGCCGCTTTCCAAAGATCTGCTGCCTTTTAAATATCGGAACAGTAGGATTTACCTCAATCAGCTTAACTTCGATCATTTTTATCCTTTTCCAACTTTATTGCGCGGCCCTCTTTTGGAAGCTAGGCTTGCTGATTGCCTTATTTATGGCCGGGATGGTTATCGGAATATACCTGCTGGGAAAGGCCGGGAAAGCGAAAGCCGATTTTCTCCCGGGAATCTATTTAGGATGGACGATAGTAAGCTTTGCCTTGCTGTTTCACCTGAAAGGAATCGCAGCAATGAATAACCCGGAATTTATTTTTTATCTCTCTGCCTTATCCTGCGGGATCCTCACTGGCTGTACCTATCCGGCTCAAGCGGAAAATTTAATCAGCAATAAATTTAACCGCCGGAAAGTACCCGGAATCATTTATGCCGTAGATTTAAGCGGGGCATTCCTGGGGGCTTTGGTCAGCGGCATACTCCTGATACCGTTCTTAGGCATACCGGAGAGCCTTTTGGTAATCATCTTCCTCAACGCGATTTTTGCCTTGATTAATCTTGGCTGCTAATCCCAAATCCCGCTGATTTCGGCAGCGCAAAATTTACATTTGCCTGCGGTAATATTATTCTCCAATACACTGTAACCGATACGCTTAATGAGAAGTTTACCGCAAACCGGACACAAGGTATCTTCGCCGATATTTTGGGGGATATTACCGATATATACATACTTTAAACCTTCTTTTTTGGCGATTTCTTGAGCCAAGGCCAGAGTCTTAAGCGGAGTCGGAGATAAATCTAATAGTTTATACATCGGAAAAAACCTGGAGAAATGTACCGGAGTATCCGGCCCCAGATTATCTTTAACCCAGGCGCAAAGATTACCGATATCTTCCGGCGCATCATTGGCTGCGGGCAAAATCAAGTTGGTTATCTCTAACCAGACCCCCTCCTCTTTTAATACTTTAAGGGTATTCAGGACGCTCTCTAGCGACCCCTCGCAAAAAGAGGCATAATATTTTTGGCTAAAGCCTTTTAAATCGATATTGGCAGCCCTGAGGTATTTTGCCAGCCGCCTCAAAGGTTCTTCATTGATAAAACCCGCCGAATGCATAACGCAAGCAATCTTTTCTTTTTCGGCCAACTGCGCAATATCCAGCATATACTCATAAAAAATCGTCGGTTCAGTATAAGTAAAAGCGATCGTCCGGCAAAGGCTTGCTTTAGCCTGTTGCACAATCTCCTGGGGGGATACAAACCTGACTTTAACTGATTCCGGATCGGCTTGAGAAATCTCCCAGTTCTGGCAGAATTTACACCTCAAGTTACAACCGGCGGTGGCGATCGAAAATGATTTTGTCCCGGGATAAACATGGAAAAATGGTTTTTTTTCTACCGGATCGATGTGGACCGCTACCGGCCGGCCATAAGTTAAACAATAGAGCTTACCGTTAATATTTTTCCTGGCCCGGCAAA
>JBFZAU010000040.1:0-2712 GCA_041308825.1 Candidatus Omnitrophota bacterium | reverse complement strand
CCTGCTTGAAGAGATGCTTTACGCCGAGGATTTAAGCAAAAAACACCTAACCGGGATCGGCGTGGGGGTTCCGGGGATTATCGCAACTAAAAACGATAAGATCATCCGCACCCCCAACATGAACCTCTCCGGAATCAGCCTGAAAAAATTATTGGAAAAAGAGCTGAGAATAAAATGCGCCATCGGTAACGACGCCAATTTAGGTACGCTCGGTGAAAAATGGCTGGGAGCGGCAAAAAACGCCAAAGATCTAGTCGGCTTATTTATCGGTACCGGTGTCGGCGCAGGGATCATTACCGACGGTCACCTCCTGACCGGTAGCCACGGAGCAGCGGCAGAAATCGGCCATATGATCGTGCGACAGGATGGACCGCGCTGCGGTTGCGGCAACCGAGGATGCCTGGAGGCATTTTGCGGCCGATGGGCGATCGAACAGAATATCCGCCGGGCAATTAAATCCGGAGAAAAAACGGTAATCACCAAATTATTGGATAGAAAATCCGGCAGCATTAAAAGTAAATTTCTGCGCAAAGCCCTGCAGCTGCACGACCGGCTAACCGTCAAAATTATCACCGCGGCAGCTAAAGAGCTGGGTAAAGCCTGCATATCAATTAGGCATATTCTGGATCCAGAAATGATTGTTTTAGGCGGCGGAGTAATGGAGGCTTGCGGAGATTTTATGCTACCGATTGTAAGGCAGGCTGCGTTCGAAGACAGATTTTTTTCAAATCAAGATGATTTCAAAATTTCCTTATCCGAGCTTGAAGATGACGCTATTGTAATAGGGGCAATCGCTCTGATCAAATCCGCCTCCTAGAATTTTTTATATAAGTCTTCCCAGAGCCGCTGTTGCTTGAATTTTTTCCAAAGCGAATTAAATTTCTGATAAACCTGCCGGCGTAAACCTCTAACTTCTCTAACTACATCCGCGGCTTGGGCCTTAAAATTGCTTACCTCTTCTAAGACCAGCTCGGCTAAATCCTGCTTTAAGCAATCAAGCTCATGCACATCACCAAGCAAATCTTGCAACATTCGACTGGCCAAAATATACTTATCAAATCTTGCGCCATGCCAGAGACGATAAATCTCTAAGGTGTACCGCAGCTTTTTAGCCGCGATCCGCAACTGATGCAGCTCCTTTACTCTCTTTGGCTTATCGACGTAAACAGCAAATTCTAATAACCGGTCAAGCTGTTTAGCGAGTAAAACGGCCCTTAATTGGTCAAAAGTATGAGCAAAACTGCCGGACACACAAAGCTTAGGCTTACACAAAAAATTCCTTAATTCGGCAAACTCTTGATTAGCCTCAAAAATCTTAAAAACTATCAGGATTTTGCGCTGAACGAGCTTTCTTTTTTTCTTTAACGCTTGAATTACTGCGGCAAGATAAGCCGAGCGAGGTCTGTTTTTTGCATTTTTAAGATAACCGTTTAAAAATTTAATCTGCACGTCTATCTGGCGGGCTCTTCCCAGAACAGAACCTATCCTACTCAGCTCTGCAGTCCAGACTTTAGCTTTCTTGCCCGGAAGTAAACCTTTAAAAGCTTTCAGCGCCGCCCTTAAACGGCGGGAAGCCACACGCATGCGGTGGACCGGCTCAATCTCTTCGGCAGAAAATAAAACAAGAGTGCGTTCTGCCAAAAATTTATCTAAATGTTTTAAAATAATCTGTTTGCCGCAAAGGCAAGGATCGGATTTATTACGCATAATACCCGATAAAATTTTCCTGGGCGTTAAAAAGCTTACTTTCTCCGAAAAGGCGGAAGTATTGGCCATCTAAATTAAGCAGGTGGGTCTTGGCAGTATCCCGCCAGTATTCATTAAAGATAAACCTTAAATGTTCGCAAAGGTCCTGCCGGTTTACCTCAAAAAGCAGCTCGATCCGGCGGTCGAAATTACGCGTCATCCAGTCAGCCGAAGAAAGAAATGTCCGCGCGGAAGAATTATTGTTAAAAATGTACAGGCGGGAATGCTCCAGAAATCTACCCACGATACTTTTCACCTCGATGTTTTCACTCATCCCTGCAACCGCCGGGATTAAACAGCAAATTCCGCGCACGATCAGCCGGATTTTAACCCCTGCCCCAGAGGCCTCATAAAGTTTATTGATTATCTCAGTGTCTTCCAGAGAATTCATCTTGGCAAAAATTGCGCCGTTTTTATATCTTTTCTGAAACTCGATCTCCTTATCGATCAGTTCAAAAAAATACCGGCGCATATCATTAGGCGCAGCGATAACCCGCCTCCAGCGCGCTGAAACCGAATATCCGGTGATCACGTTGAAAACATCCGATATGTCGGTTGCAAAATCCTCACTCCGGGTAAAATAGCCAAAATCGGTGTAGATCCGCGCGGTCTTTTCGTTATAATTACCGGTAGCCAAATGAATATAACGGGCGATCCTTCCTTCCTCTTGCCTCACGATTAAAGCCACCTTCGAATGGATTTTCAGCCCCGGCATACCGTAAATAACGTGGCAACCGGCCGCCTCAAGCTCACGGGTCCACTCGATATTTTTTTCTTCGTCAAAGCGGGCTTTCAACTCTACCACCACCGTAACCTGCTTACTACTTTTAGCCGCCTCCGCTAAAGCTTTAATAATCGCTGAGTCTTCATTAGTCCGATAAAGAGTCATTTTAATGGCCAGGACATCTTTGTCTTTAGCGGCAGCCTGAATCAAATCCACCGTCGGTTGAAATGACTGATACGGTA
>JBFZAU010000039.1:0-2544 GCA_041308825.1 Candidatus Omnitrophota bacterium | reverse complement strand
ACCCGGACCGGACTATTGGCGGCGCCTTTGCGGGGCAGGTTTGGCATGTTTTACAGCCTGGATTTTTATAAGATTGAAGAGTTGGCTAAGATTATCGAAAATTCCAGCCAGCTGTTATCGGTTAAGATTGAAACATCCGCAACTATCGAAATTGCCAAGCGCTCCCGGGGTACTCCCCGGATTGCCAACCGGCTCCTGCGCAGGGTCAGGGATTACGCGCAGGTCCAAAAATTACAGCGTGTCGATCAGGCCTCGGCCGCAAAGATCCTTAATGAACTGGGGATTGATCGGGCAGGTTTTGATGATTTAGACCGCAAGGTCCTCAAATTGATCCTGGAATCATTTAACGGCGGGCCGGTGGGGATTGAATCATTAGCGGCTAGCCTTAATGAAGAGGTAGATACGATTGAGGATGCGGTAGAGCCGTATCTTTTGATGGCCGGATATTTAAAGCGGACCTCCCGCGGCAGAGTGGCGACGCTTAAGGCTTTTGAGCATTTCGGTTTAAAGTTTAACCGCCAGAGTCAGGAAGAAATATTCTAGCGGTTTTTTCGGACAATGAATATTCTATTGCATATTTGCTGCGCCCCTTGCTTACTTTATCCTTTTAGCCGCTTAACCGGCCGGGGTTTTAAAATTAAGGGGTATTATTATAACCCAAATCTTTATCCGCAGGCAGAATATCAGCGGCGAAGAGAGGCTTTAGAATTGGTCAGCCGCGAGTTTGCGCTGGATGTTGATTACCCCGATTTTCGGGAATCCGAATTTTTTCAGGTGATCGGTTCGCATGCAAATCTTCCCCAACGCTGCCTGATCTGCTGGTCCTTGCGGCTGCGCAAGACCGCCCAGCTTGCCAGGCTTGAGGGTTTTTCGGCATTTAGCACGACCCTGTTGGTTAGCCCATATCAAAACCATGAATTACTTAAACAATTAGGTTCCCAGATTGCCCAGGAGACAGGGGTAGATTTTTATTACGAGGATTTTCGGCCCGGCTTTAGGCAGGCTCAGGCACAAGCTAAACAAATGGGTATTTACCGGCAGAAATATTGCGGCTGTAAATATTCGATAGATCCGCAGAAAGCTTAAAAATGAATGCGATGAAATTTAAATTACAGGCAATGATTTTGTTTTTTTGCTTAAGTCTGATTATCCCGGCGCAAGCGCAGGATGAACAGACCCAGGAGCTGCAAAGCAGGCCCCGGGGCATTTGGGTTTCAGTGTTTGCCGCCCAAAAGCCGCTTTATTCCGAAAAAGGGGTGGCCGATCTTATCGCCCAATGTAAAAAAGCCAAGATCAGTGAAATCTATTTGCAGATTTTCCAGTCGGGCAATGCTTATTATGACTCTAAGACCTGCGATAAGACTAAATATGACCAGATGGTCGCTGCCGCCGGATTAGATACCTTGGATTTATTGCTGCGGCAGGCCGGTGAAAACCAAATCAAGGTGTTTGCCTGGGTTAATATCTTGGGGTTAGGTAAGAATGATAAAGCCGATATCCTGAATAAATACGGTAAATCTATTCTTACCCGGGATCAGCACCGAAGATTATCCAAGGTTTTCGGTAACAGCGATGAGTTGGATAAATATTATTTGCGGGAAGATATGTTTTTTTTAGAACCGGGTGACCCCAAGGTTGGCAGATATATGCTGACGATTATTAACGAGATTATCAACCGTTATCCGTTATTCAGCGGCATCCATCTGGATTACCTGCGTTATCCCTCGCCGGTTCCGTTTACTCCGGGTTCCCGTTTCAATAAATTCGGTTTAACTTACGGTTACGGAGAGGCCAATGTCGAGCGGTTCAGGCAGGAGACCGGGATCAATACTTTGGATACCTTGAATAACGAGGATGAATATCTGGCTTGGGATAATTGGAAGCGCCAGCAGATTTCCGATTTTCTGCGCAAGATCTACAATCTGGTCAAAGTGAAGTCGCCGGATCTGACGGTTTCCTGCGCGGTGATTCCGATTGTCGAACGGGCGTACCATAATGCTTTTCAGGATTGGTCGGCCTGGCTTGAGGAAGGAATCGTTGATTATGTGGTGCTGATGTCATATTCCAAGGACAGCCAGTTTGTTAAGGAAACGGTTAAAAGCGCGTTGGGTCACCGCGGCGTCGGGAAAATATATATCGGGATCGGTGCGTTTCTGATGAAAAATAACCCCGATTTATTTGCTAATCAATTCCGCCTGATCTCTGCGCTTGGCCCTGACGGGGTAGTCATTTATTCCATCGACGATTTAAGCGATCAAGTTACCGGTTATTTGAATTAGGCCGCGCGATAAGGGAGAGTGGCTATTCTTTTAAAATTTAGCTGCTGTCCCTCATTATTTTTTATGTTAAAACTTACTGAATTCGATTATCCGTTTCCCAAAGAATTAATCGCCCACGACCCCCTGGAAAAAAGGGAGCAGGCGCGGATGTTGGTCTTAGATCGCCTGGCTCAAAGGATCCAGCATAAAGTTTTTAAAGAGATCGGCGGATTTTTAAAAAAGAACGATCTATTGGTGCTCAATGACACCAAGGTCCTGCATTGCC
>JBFZAU010000038.1:0-15781 GCA_041308825.1 Candidatus Omnitrophota bacterium | reverse complement strand
GGATTAAGGGATTTTTAGTAGAGGCGCTGCCGGTAGTCATGCTCGGCGTATGTTTTATTAATATTTTGCTTTATTTTAAGATGTTTGATTATCTTACTGCTTTTTTCGCGCCGATTATTCAGGGGTTATTCGGGCTGCCTAAAGAAGCGGTTGTGGCTTTGGCTATCGGATTTTTGAGAAAAGACGTAGCAGTGGGGATGTTAATGCCTTTGGGTTTAAATGCTAAGCAATTATTCATTGGCGCTACTCTTTTGGCCATTTCGTTTCCTTGTATAGCCAGTTTTGTGGTTTTGGCTAAAGAACTGGGGATTAAAGGATTAGTTAAGTCTACTTTAATTATGATTGGGATCAGTATGATTGTCGGAACCCTGCTTAATTTTGTGGTATTGCGTTAGCAGCTTCTTTTATTGACAGTTATCGTTTTGCATGTTTTAATATAGAAAATTTAAGGGGAGGTCGCTAGAGCGGCCTGAGAGTTCTCCGCCACAATGCGTGGCGGACCCGCCAAGATTTGTGGCGGGTGCGTATTAAGCAGATTACCCAAATTACCTGATCTGGATAATGCCAGCGGAGGAAAGGAGGCAAAGAATTTTATAACCCTTATGTTCTGCGCATAAGGGTTTTTTATTTGACGCAGGAGGCGTCACACCGGCGTAGCTCAAATAGGCGCCGGGTGGGTAGCCACGACTTACGGAGTGATCACCCCGCGCCTAGCGGTATTGCGCGGGTGTAGCCTTCTGGCTGAAGCGAACGTAAGTCGTTGATCGAAATAACGCCGCCGCATAAAATGTTGGCGGCGTTGAGCGGTAGACATAATTTTAAACCAAAAAAAGGAGCAATATAATGGAATTGGATGAAATAAAGATTTCTAAAGCGATTATCAAATCTTATAGCAAGAAGCTGGTGGAAGCGCTGGATGTTGATGTGGCGATTGTCGGTGGAGGTCCAGCGGGAATGGTTTGCGGGTACTATTTAGCGAAAGCCGGTAAGCATGTTGTGTTGTTTGAAAGAAAGCTTTCCGTTGGTGGCGGCATGTGGGGTGGTGGAATAATGTTTAATGAAGTAGTCTTTCAGGAATCAACTAAAAGGTTATTGGATGAATTCGGAATTAGGGCCCGGGAATTTGAAAAAGGGTATTATTTGTCAGATTCCATCGAAGCGGTATCTACGATTTGTTCCAGGGCGGTTAAGGCAGGGCTCAAGATATTTAATCTGCTTAGCGCCGAGGATGTGATGATGCATAGTAAAAAGGTATGTGGTTTAGTGTTGAATTGGACGGCGGTGGAGATGGCTAATTTGCATGTTGACCCAATTACGATGCGTGCAAAGTTCGTGGTCGATGCTACCGGCCATCCTGCTGAAGTGGCGCGTATTATCGAAAGAAAATCGGGTATTTGCTTGAGTACAAAATCCGGAAAACTTATGGGGGAGCAATCGATGTGGGCGCAGGTCGGGGAAGATACAATTGTAAAGAACTCTCAAGAGGTGTGTCCGGGATTTTATGTTTGCGGGATGTGCGCCAACGCGGTTTTTGGTGGGCCTCGCATGGGCCCGATTTTTGGCGGGATGCTATTATCAGGTGAAAAAGTAGCCCGGGAATTGATTAAAAGGACTTAGGGGGGAATTGGAGGTTCTGCATAATAGTGATTAGGGGGGCGTTTCTTGGCAAGAAACGCCCCTTGCCTATATTTTATCCCCCTCAAGCTAAAATTATTATGATAATTTCAGGAAAGTGTTATAATAAAATAGAAGGAGGCAATATGTTAAAATTTCATAGGATGTTTTACGCTGTTTTGATTTTGGGTTTGATTTTTTTAAGCGGTTGCGCGGCGACAAAGCCAAGCCTGGTTCCTGACCAAGAGCGCTGGTTGGAGGTTAATCAGCCTGACGGTACACTTTGTATTATGGAATATCTTTTTGGGCCGGATAATTGGGTTCGTCTTGATAAAGCCGGCGATGCGTTATGGAGCACTGGTTCCGGTGCCAAAGTTAGGGTAGTCGCAAAATATTCAGCAATTTCCCAGAATCTCTGGGCAGACACTCAGGAACTTTGTAAGTTTGACGGAGTTAATTTCTCCTCTCTTTCCAGCGGCCCCAGTGCGCAGATTAAAGATGTAAAAACATTTCGTTTAATAAATAAATCTGGCGGGGTAGATTGGAGTTCTCTGGCCAGCCAAAATCCGGATTCCCGTAATCATATCATTGTGTTTAAAATTACCAAACACGGCGGGGTTAATTATTCCCTTGGCGATTATGTGATTGCTTGGGAGGATTCGGGGGAGGCGGGAGATTACGATTATAACGATTTTGTAGTGTTGTTGCATAATATTCAGCCGGTCAAATAAGCTTTCGGTTAATTTCCGCTAACCGGAAAGTTAAGTAAAAAAAAGCATCCTTGTATTTAAGGATGCTTTTTTCGTTAGATTTCACCGCCTCTTACGTCAATTATGGCAGGAGGTGGTAAAATGAATAAAGTAATATTTAGCGCATTGGTGTGGTTATCCGTTTTGGCCGGCCGCCTATTGGCGGGAGATTTGACTTGGGAGGTAATTTCGGCGGAGAATTTGGATTTTAAAGCAATAGCAGTGGACAATTACGATCACAGCATTATCCTTGCCGGGCAATCCGGATATTTGTTAAAGAGCGTTAACGCCGGAAAAGATTGGCGCAGGGTACTATCGATTAGGGGCAGAATGCGCAATATAAATACGATTGTGGTTAGCAGTGACCATCGCAATCTAGTTTATGCGGCTTCCGATTCAGGGTTATATCGCAGTGATGATGCCGGTGAACATTGGGTGAAGATTTTTCGCGGGAAGAATGAAAAGGAAAGCCAGTGCAATACAATCGGGATATGGAATCAATTAATTTTAGTCGGAACTAAGGCCGGGTTATTGATCAGCCGGGATAGTGGGCGCTCCTGGTATAAGCAGGGGGAAGGATTATTCGGTCAAGAAGTATACAACATTGATTTAGGGCCCGGAGAAAACAAAATTATCTATTTAGCTGCGGAAAACGGAGTATTTAAATCATTGGATGCAGGAGTAACCTGGGAACGTATTTTTAGCGTACTGTTTGCGGGGAAAGAAGAGACTGAAATAGTTGATCCTCCGGAAGGTTGTTCAGTCGAAAGCCAAATTATCTATTTCGTTAAAGCAGATAAAGTTAATCTAGGGCTGGTATATTTGGCCACGGCGCATGGGGTTTATCAAAGTCTGGACCAAGGTAAGAGTTGGAACAAGTACACTGAATACGGTTTGCTGGATCCAGCGGTAAAGATGCTCGCTCAGCGGGATAGTTTAGAAATTTTAGCATTAACTGGCGGCGGGATTTTTGTATTCCAAAATGAACGGTGGCAGGAGTATGTTATGGGTTTAGCCGCCGGTAAGCTCAACGGTATATTCTTAGACCGCGCGGGGAATATTTATCTTGCCTGTGAAAAAGGCCTATATCGGGGTAGCCCCCGCAAGACTCTTAATTATAGCGGTAGTTCGTTTCTCGATGAATATCTTAAGACTGAACCGGATATCCGCAAGGTACAGGAGGAGGCAATCAGGTACGCGGAATTAGACCCGGAAAAAATCACGCGTTGGCGTAAGGAAGCGGCCCGTAGGGCTTGGCTGCCTCGAGTGAGTGTTGGTTTAGACCGTAACAGTACTGATCTGTGGCATTGGGAAGGCGGTTCGACTACTAAAAGCGATGACGATATTTTACGCCGGGGAAAAGATACCCTGGATTGGGATGTATCTTTATCCTGGGATTTGAGTGATTTAATCTGGAATGAAGCGCAGTCCTCAATTGATGTACGCTCAAAATTAATGGTTGAATTAAGGGATGATATTCTTGACCAGGTGAATAAGCTTTATTTTGAGCGCTTGAGAGTCAGGAGTGAATTGGATAATTTAGCAATGGAAGACAGGCCCAAGCGGTTCCAAAAGCAGCTAAGGCTAAAGGAGCTTACCGCTTCACTGGATGCGCTTACCAGCGGCTATTATTCGGAACAATTGCGCTTATCGGCGGTTAATTAAAATCAATTAAAGCCTGCAGGTTAAAAGGAGTTTTTCGCTCTGCAAGAGGGAAAAACTCCTTTTTGCGTTACTGCCTTTTTTGCTTGCAATTAAGCGGGGTTTATGATAATTTAATAAAACTTCCGATTTTATTAACCCATTTAAGATAAAGGATTAACCAATGAGTACGCATCATTTTACGGATAGCAATTTCAAGAAAGAAGTGCTGGATTATAATTTACCGGTTTTGGTTGATTTTTGGGCCTCCTGGTGCGGTCCTTGTAAAATGATTGCGCCGATAATTGATGAACTGGCTAAGGAATACGCGGATAAAATTAAAATCGGCAAAATCGATGTCGATGCCAATCCCAAGATCGCTACGGAATATGGAGTAATGTCTATCCCGACGATTATTTTTTTCAAAAACGGTAAAATTATGGACCAGGCCGTTGGCGCAACCAGCAAGCCGGATTTAAAGCGTAAAATTGAGGAAAACCTTTAGCCCTTTAATTAATTCCTAAGGCCGGGGATACAATAACTGATTATTGATAGGGGTAGCGATGCGTAAGATTTTTATTGCCGCCACCAAGCAGAATGACGGTAAGACCACGGTTTCATTGGGGATTATCCGTAATTTACAGCAAAAGTTCGGCAAGGTAGGCTTCATTAAGCCGATCGGCCAGCGTTATCTGGAGGAGGAAGGTTTAAGGATAGATGAGGATTCTATCCTGATCGAAAAAGTGTGCGGCATAAAAAGCGGGCTTAAAGATATGAGCCCGATCGCGGTGGAAAAAGGTTTTACGGAGAAATTTATCGCCAAGCCCGATAAGAAAAATATTAGTAAACAGATCCAGGATGCTTTTCGCAGGGTTTCCAAGAATCAGGAACTGGTCGTGATTGAAGGCACCGGGCATGCCGGGGTTGGTTCGGTCTTTGACCATTCTAATGCCACTGTCGCCCGGCTCCTGGGCAGTAAGGTAATTATTATTTCTTCCGGCGGGGTGGGGCGGCCGATCGATGAAATTATTTTAAATAAAGCGCTTTTTGAAAAAGAAGGAGTTAAGGTTCTGGGGGTAATTGTCAATAAAGTTTTACCCAATAAATTCGAGAAGATTAATGCTTTGGTCCGTAAGGGGCTGGAAAGAAAAGGAGTGGCGGTACTGGGGGTTTTGCCTTATGATCCCCTGCTTGCCCGCCCGACCATTGAGCAGGTCTTGGAAGAGACGGATTTTGAGGTTATTTGCGGCAAAGAATTTTTAGAGCGTTCGGTGGCCAAGGTGATTGTGGCGGCAATGGAGCCGCGCGATGCCGAGCGCTACATTACCGAAGACAGCTTGATGATTACTCCCGGTGACCGTGAGGATATGATCGAGATTGCTTTAAATTGTTTTCGGGATTCCGGCAGTAAAAAACTGAAAATTTGCGGGATGATTCTGACTTGCGGGATTACGCCGCAACCGCGGGTTTTAGAACTTTTAACTAAAGCCAATATCCCGGTTCTGCTTGCCGATGCCGATACCTATGATGTGGCTACTGCGGTGCACGATATTACCGTAAAACTCAGGCCTTGTGACAAGGATAAAATTAATGCCGTGGAAAAATTAATTCGCGAGAGCGTTGATTTTAAGAAAATTTTGAAAGGGATCTAGTATGGATACGATTAGCAAGATTCGCAAACAGGCTCAAGCTAAAATAAAGACCATTGTTTTACCGGAATATGAAGACCCCCGGACGATGGAGGCAGTAGAGATTATCCGCAAAGAAAAAATCGCTAACCCGGTATTTTTGACCCCGGAGGCTATCGATCAAAACCAGAAAGAAAAGTATATTCAGGAGTATTACCGGCTTTATCAGTCTAAGGAGATCGATTTAGAGAAGGTAAGAAAACTTTTTGAAGATAATCTTTATTATGCGGCGATGATGACCAGAGAAGGCAAGGCTGACGGATTAGTCGCCGGCGCCAGCCACACCACGGCTGACGTTGCGCGGGCCTGTATCCGCTGTATCGGTTTGGACGAAAGATTTACCATTGCTTCCAGCTGTTTCATTATGGACGTTCCGAATTGCGGATATGGTGACCAGGGGACCTTTATTTTCGCCGATTGCGGAGTGATTCCTGATCCTAATGCCCGCCAATTATCTTGCATCGCCTTTACCGCTGCGGAATTAGCCGGTAAGGTTTTGCAACTTACTCCGCGAGTGGCTTTTTTAAGCTATTCAACTAAAGGCTCAGCCAAAACTAAAGCCGCCGAAAAAATTGCCGATGCTTTAGCACAGCTTAAGGTGTTTTCTCCGACGATACTGGCGGATGGGGAGTTGCAGGCAGATGCGGCGATTGTGCCGGATGTGGCTGAGATAAAATGTCCCAATAGCCCGATTAACGGGAAAGCCAACGTGCTTATTTTCCCTAATTTGGAGGCCGGTAACATCGCTTATAAATTGGTTCAACGTTTAAGTAGCTGCCGGGCATTAGGGCCTTTGTTTTTGGGGTTAAATAAACCCGCCAGCGATCTATCCCGCGGGTGTTTTGTCCAGGATATCGTTGATTGCGTAGCAGTAACGGCGATCAGGGCGCAATAACTATGAAAATATTGGTGATTAACAGCGGCAGTTCTTCGATTAAATATAAACTTTTTGAAATGCCTTCGGAGCGTCTTTTAAAGAAGGGGGCGATTGAACACATCGGGGAAGACGGTTCAAAGTTTGGCGATCATTATTCCGGCTTAAAGATAATTTTGGAAGAAATTAAACTGGTGGAAGCAGTAGGGCACCGGGTGGTTCACGGAGCGGAAGATTTTAATAAGCCGGCTTTGGTTAACCAGCAGGTGATTAAAGGGATTAAAAAATGCTGCGCGATCGCTCCCTTGCATAATCCGGCCAACCTCTCTGGTATCCTGGCCTGCCGGAAATTATTGCCCGGGGTAAAACAAGTGGTGGTGTTTGATACGGCTTTTCACCAGAGTATCCCGGAGCAGGCATTTATTTACGGGTTGCCCTATGATTATTATCAAAAATTAAGGGCTCGAAAATACGGTTTTCACGGTACCAGCCACGAATATGTAGCTGCGGAGGCCAGCCGGCTTTTAAAGAAACCCGCGAGCAGATTAAAGTTAATTACCTGTCATTTAGGGAACGGTTCAAGTATTACCGCCGTTTGCGGGGGTAAATCCGTGGATACCAGTATGGGTTATACTCCTTTAGAGGGTTTAGTCATGGGTACACGCTGCGGGGATGTTGACCCGGCTCTGATTACGCATATCATGCATAAGAAAAATCTAAACCCTAAGGAAATGGACCGTATTTTAAATAAAGAGAGCGGTTTAAAAGGTATCTCCGGGATTAGCAATGATATGAGATTATTAGAAGCTAAGGCCAATGAGGGTAATCTGCGCGCCAAGTTGGCGGTAGATATCTTTGTTTACCGGATCAGAAAATATATCGGGGCATATTTGGCGGTTCTGGGAGGATTGGACGCCTTGATTTTTACCGCCGGTATCGGTGAAAATCAGGCTTCAGTGAGGGATGGTATCTGTAAAGGGTTATTTGATTGCCTGAAGGTTAAACCTAAAATTCTGGTTATTCCGACTAATGAAGAGCTGATGATCGCCCGGCAAACCTATAAGCTGATTAAACGTCCGGCAAAGAGATAAATTTCCGGGAAGCTGGTGTTGGGGCTTTAATTTAAGGAGAAAGTAAAATGTTAAGGACAATGTTGAAATCTAAAATCCACCGGGCTACGGTTACCGAAGCCAACCTTAATTATGAAGGCAGTATTACTATTGATACTGATCTGGTGAAGGCAGCGGATTTACTGGAGCATGAAAAAGTAGAAATATTTAATATCAATAATGGCCAGCGAATTGAAACTTATGTGATTAAGGGTAAACCCTCCAGCGGCGTAATTTGTTTAAACGGAGCGGCTGCCCGCGGAGCCTGCCCGGGCGATCACATTATTATTGTTTCTTATATTTTGGTCGAAGATAAGCAGGCACAGGGGATTAAAGCTAAGATCATAAAATTAGACGCTAAAAATAAAATTAAGGATTGAAACTTTATGGGACAAAAAGAATTAGAAATTAAAATATTCGGAGAGCCGGTGTTGAGAAAGAAGGCTAATCCGGTAGTCAAAGTTACCGATCAGCACCGCCAGATTTTAAGCCAGATGGCCAAGGCGATGTATGGTGATTCCGGGATCGGCCTGGCTGCCCCGCAGGTTGGCTTATCCGATCAATTGATTGTTGCCGATATCGGTGAGGGGCTTTATAAATTAGTTAACCCCAGGATCATTAAAAAACAGGGTAAGCAGTCAATCAGCGAGGGGTGCTTGAGCGTGCCGGAGGTTTGTATTAAGGTTAAGCGTGCTAAACAGGTTTGGGTCCAGGCCCTGGATGAATACGGCCGCCCCATAGAGATTAAAGCTTGTGATCTTTTTGCCTGTGTATTGCAGCATGAGATTGACCATCTCAAGGGGAAACTGATTATTGATTACGCGTCTTTTTTGCAAAAAATACGGATTAAGAAAAAATTAGCGGCGTTAAAATCAAAAGTTAAACCACCATTAATCTAAGATTATCGTAAGAAAGGTGTAAATTGGATATTTATGATCTGGTGATTATCGGCGGCGGCCCGGCGGGATTAACCGCCGCTCTTTATGCGGGGCGTTCCCGTTTAAATACTTTGTTGATTGAAAAATTGGCAGTAGGCGGCAGGATACTTTTAAGCGAACTGATCGAGAATTATCCCGGCTTCCCCGGGGGGATTACGACGCAGGAATTAATGGGAAGGATGGAAGCGCAGGTTCGGGAATTAGAGGTAAAGATTATTTTTGATCAGGTTGCCGGTATTGATTGTGTCGCCAAGATAGTAAATACTTCGGCGGGCAGCTACCAGGCGCGCGCGATTATCGTGGCCAGCGGGGCTAAGCCTAGAAAATTAAATGTCCCCGGGGAGACAGAGTATACGGGCAGGGGTGTTTCTTACTGCGCTACTTGCGATGCCCCGTTTTTTAGAGAAAAAAAAGTAGTGATTGTCGGAGGGGGTAACGCGGTGGCCGAAGAAGCAATATATTTAAGCCGTTTTGCCAGTAGTGTTACGGTGATCCACCGCCGGATGGATTTAAGGGCTTCCCCGATCCTGCAGGAACGCATGCAGAAAAACAGCAAGATCCACTTTAAATTAAATAGCATTGTTTCCGAAATCAAGGGGGCGGCTAAGGTCGGGGCGGTTACAGTTAAAGATGTGTTGACCGGGCAAGAAGAAGATTTTAACTGTGACGGGGCCTTTATTTATATCGGTTATACTCCGGATACGGAATTTTTGAAAAACAATATGCCAATGGATGAAGCCGGATTTATACTGACTGATGAAAATATGGCTACTCAAAACGCAGGTGTTTTTGCCTGCGGTGATTGCCGTAAAAAAGGGCTTTATCAAGTGATTAATGCCTGCGGGGAAGGCGCAGTAGCAGCTGATTCTGCTTATAAGTATATAGCTGCTTTGGAGAAATGATGAATAAAACACCTACGACCAATAAAAAATTAATCGAATGGGTAAATAAAATGGCCAGGCTTTGTACTCCAGAGCGAATTGTTTGGATTGATGGCTCTGAAGAGCAAAAGCTGGTTTTAGAAAAAGAATGCCTGGTTGATGGGGAATTAATCCGTTTGAATCAAGACAAACTGCCGGGATGTTTTTTACATCGTACAGCGCATGATGATGTTGCCCGTACCGAGCACTTGACTTTTATCTGTACGAAGAAAAAACATGACGCCGGCCCGAATAATAATTGGATGTCCCCGGCGGCTGCTTACCGCAGAGCCAGAAGTATTTTTAAGAACGCGATGGCTCAGCGGACAATGTACGTTATTCCTTTTTCCATGGGGCCGGTAGGCTCACCGTTCAGCAAGATCGGAGTGGAATTGACTGATTCGCGCTACGTAGTTTTAAATATGCTGATTATGACCCGCTGCGGGCAGACAGTGCTGCGGCAGTTGGAAAAAGATGATGTTTTTACTAAATGCCTGCACTCCAAGGCCCAGTTAGATATTAAGAAAAGGCTGATTCTGCATTTTCCTGAAGATAATACGATCTGGAGTGTAGGTTCCGGTTATGGCGGCAACGTTTTATTGGGCAAAAAATGCCTTTCATTACGAATTGCCAGTTTTACCGCCAAAAAAGAAAAATGGATGGCAGAGCATATGCTAATTATGGGGGTGGAGGAGCCTAACGGACATATCGAATATATTGCCGCGGCTTTTCCCAGTGCTTGCGGTAAGACGAATCTGGCGATGTTAATTCCTCCGGAAGGACTGAAAAATAAAGGTTACCGGGTTTGGACGGTAGGAGACGACATTGCTTGGATGAGGGTAGATTCAGACGGCTCTCTCTGGGCGATTAATCCGGAAACAGGATATTTTGGGGTTGCTCCGGGCACTAATTCCAATGCGAATCTCAACATGGTTAGAACCATAAAAAAGAACACTATTTATACCAACGTTCTATTAAAACCGGATAATACTGTTTGGTGGGAGGGGGCTGACGGAGATGTTCCGGCTCAAGGGATAGACTGGAAAGGTAATCCCTGGAAACCGGGGGTTTTGGATTCGGAAGGTAAACCGGTTAAAGGGGCGCATCCTAATGCGCGTTTTACTACCCCGATTGCTAATTGCCCTTCGGCTTCATTTAGGCTGGAGCAGCATCATGGGGTACCGATCTCGGCGATTGTTTTTGGCGGTCGGCGACAGCATGTAGCTCCATTAGTCTATGAGTCATTTAATTGGCAGCACGGAGTATTTGTGGGTGCGACGATGGGTTCGGAATTAACCGCTGCTCAAGTAGGTAAACTTGGTCAGGTGCGCCGGGATCCCATGGCGATGCTGCCGTTCTGCGGCTATAACATGGCGGAGTATTTTAGGCATTGGTTGAATATGGGTAAGTTAATGGCTAAGCCTCCGAAAATATTTCACGTTAACTGGTTTAGAATGGATGAAAAAGGAAAGTTTATTTGGCCGGGTTTTAGCGAAAACTTAAGGATACTGGAGTGGATTTTGGATCGGTGTAATAATAAAGTTAACGCGATGCGCACGCCAATCGGTTATTTACCCTATCCGTTTAATATCGATATGACCGGGATTGATCTTGCCCCGGGGGCCTTGGAAAAATTACTGACCGTCGATAAAGCGGAGTGGTTTGAGGAACTGAAAGGTATCGGTAAGTTCTTCGGAGATTTTAAAAAAGACTTACCCCGGGAGCTTTGGCAGGAGTATGATGCCCTTTTGGGGAGGTTAAAGAAAAATGGGTAATCAGGTGCTATTAAAAACAGAATTTAAGGATTTGCCGCTTTTTCGGCGGGGGAAGGTGAGGGATGTTTATGATCTAGGGGATAAGCTTTTAATTGTTTCCACCGACCGGATATCCTGTTTTGATGTGGTATTGCCTTCTGGTGTCCCGGATAAAGGAAGGGTTTTAACCAGCATATCCGTATTCTGGTTCGATTTTATTAAAGACCTGACCGGCCACCATTTAATTACGACCGATGTAAATCAGTATCCGCCACTGCTGGAGAAATATAAATCCGAGTTAGCCGGGCGGTCGATGCTGGTTTTTAAAACCAGGCCCTTGCCGGTTGAGTGCGTGGTTCGGGGGTATCTTTCCGGTTCTGGCTGGAAAGAGTATAAACAAAAGCAGTCGGTTTGCGGGATTAGTCTGCCTGTTGGGCTGAAGGAATCCGAAAAGTTGCCGGAGGTAATCTTTACTCCGACCACTAAAGCTGATGTGGGCCATGATCAAAACATTGATCAAAAAGAGGTAGAAAGATTGGTGGGGGTTGAATTAGCCGTGCGTCTTAAAGAAATGAGCATTGCTATTTATGGGCGCGCCGCCGATTACGCTTTAAAGCAGGGGATTATTATTGCCGATACGAAATTTGAATTCGGCATATATAATGATAAATTAATCATTATTGATGAAGTGCTCACCCCGGATTCGTCGCGTTTCTGGCCGCTCGATCAATACCAGCCGGGTCATCCGCAGCCGAGTTTTGATAAACAATTCGTGCGCGATTACCTGGAAACTTTAAGCTGGGATAAAACTCCTCCGGCTCCCGCGTTACCGGAAAGTATAATCAAGATTACCTCGGATAAATATCTTGAGGCTTACCGTAAGCTAACCTTAAAGAACGATTTAAACTAAATGTCGAAAGTAAAAAATATTCTTTGGTTATTATTGCGCATCAGCATTAGTATCCTGCTTTTATTTCTTTTGTTTAAAATTAACCGGATCGATACCCAAGTATTAATCGGCAACATTAAAAATACCGATAAACGCTTATTGGCCGTTGGTTTACTTTGTTTCTTCACGGCATATCTTTTGGGTTTTTTGCGCTGGCAGATGTTATTAAAAGCGGCGGGGATGAAGATTCCTTTAAAAAGATTGATCTGTTCTTTTTCCGGAGGAGCTTTTTTTAGTATCTTCTTGCCTTCTACTATCGGTGGAGACCTGGTGCGGGCGGTAGACCTGGCTGGTCACACACAAAAGGCTAAAGAGGTGATTGCTACGGTTTTTTTAGACAGGCTAAGCGGCTATATCGGGCTGGTTTTGGTAATACTACTGGCACTGCTGTGGGGTGTAAACTTGGTTTGGGACCGGGTGGTGTTTAGCTCGGTAGCGGTAATTATCGGAATCTTGGCCGCGGTTTTGCTGGTCGCATTCAATAGTGCTCTTTATTCCAGAATTTCCCGTTTTCTGACTTCTCCGGGAGCAGGTAAAATAAAGGAAGCCATTAGGAATATACATCAGGAGATCCATGTTTTCCGTAACCGTAAAAAAATGATTTTTTTTAATCTGCTGCTCTCTTTTATGATCCAGCTAGTTCCTCCGCTAAGCACATATTTTATCGGCCTGGCTTTAGGGATCAGGATTAATTTTATTTATTTTCTGGTTTTCTTGCCGATCATCGGTGCGGTAACCCTGCTGCCGATTGCCATCGGCGGTTCAGGTTTGAGGGAGTGGCTGTTTGTGGTGTATTTCGCTAAGGCCGGAGTAGGCCAAGATCTGGCGGTAGCGATGTCGCTCTTGTCATTTTCCTTTGTGGTAATTTATGCCGCTATCGGGGGGTTGATTTATGTCTTTACAGTTCATCGTCGACGCCTACAATCTGACCAATCATCCTGCCTTTAAGCCTGCCGCTAAATCAGCTTTAAATATTCAGCATGCGCTTTTCGATTTTATCCGATTCAACGGATTGACCGGCAGCCCCCATAACCGCCTAATTTTGGTTTTTGACGGTTATCCGCCGCCGCCAGAAGAGATTCCCTCAAAAGAGGGTTTGCTCTGTCTGTTTTCAAAGGGTCAAGAAGCTGATCTATTAATAAAAAAGATCGTTGAAGAATCAACTTCTCCGAAAAATATCGTTGTCGTTTCGGATGATAAGCAGGTACAGTTAACCGCCCGGCTTTTTAAGGCCCGTATTTCCAGCATAGTTGATTTTATCGGCGGCGGTAAAGGAAATGCTAAAGGGGTGAATAAAAAAATATCGCTGCCTGATTTCAGGTTAAGTTACTCCAAGATGCAAAAAATAAACGAGGAGTTTAAAAAAAGATGGCTTTAGCGGGTTGAGCGCAATCTACTTGACTTAACCTATTAGTTATGATAAAGTCATAAAAAGAGTAACCTAACAAAAGGAGGGAAATATGAGTAGTTGGCAAATAGTGTTGTTGGAGCCGGCACGTACGGTTTTGGCGCAAATTAGTCAATTTATGATCAGTGCGCTGCTGGTGCTTATTATTCTGCTCATTGGTTGGTTACTTTCCAAGATAATTAGAACAGTAGTAAGCAGAGCATTAAAAACGGCTAAAATCAATGAATTGGCAGCCCGGATTGAGTTGGATAAATTATTGAACAAGGGGGGGATTACCTATTCACTCTCTGATCTGGTTGGAGTAATCTGTTACTGGTTAGGGTTACTGGTGACTTTTATGGTGGCGGTTAATTCGGTGGGCCTCACCGTTGCCGCGGATTTGCTGAACCAGGTTTTGCTTTACATCCCCAATGTGATTGCCGCTTTGTTTATTTTGATTTTAGGGATGTTTATCTCTACTTTATTAAAGAATATCGTGCAGACGGCGGCTAACAATGCAGGTTTAAGCCAGGGGAAGCTTTTAGCGCAGATCGTTGAAACGATTGTGATTGCCTTTGCGGTTTTTGTCGGATTAGAGCAATTGCAGATCGGTATCCGGATTACGGAGTTGACGGTGGCGATTATTTTAGGTTCGTTAGGTTTAGGTCTAGCCTTGGCTTTTGGTTTAGGCTGCAAAGACCTGGCGGGTAAGTTTGTTGCCGAGTTAGCCGAAAAATTAAAAAAGAAATAATGTTTTTGTTGGTTGCCGGTAATTTTAAACCCCTCGTCATTTAACCTGACGGGGGGTTTATTTTTAAAGCGGTTTTCTAGTTTCCGAAGATTCCCAGTAACTAAAAAAGGCAGGGTTGTAAAAAAGGGGGGCCAAGTAAAATTTGGAGGAAGGATGAAAAAACTAAAAAAATATTTCCTAACCGGGCTATTAACGATTCTGCCGATTTTTCTTACTTTTTATCTATTTTTTCTTGTTTTTAAATGGATTGACAGCATAATCGGAGGTTTGATTAACCGTTATTTAAAGTCAACTTTCGATTTTTCTATTCCCGGATTAGGTTTTATTATGGTCATTTTGATCCTTTTGGCGGTAGGGTTTGTGGTCTCTCATTTATTGAGCAAGAGGACGCTTCCGGTAATCGAAGGGTGGCTTTTGAGGCTGCCCGGAGTTAAGCTGGTATATCTGCCGATTAAGCAGATTGTCAGTTTTGTTTTTTCCAAGAGCAGTTTTGAGTTTAAAAGGGTGGTGTTGGTGCAGTATCCTTCCAGCGGAATATGGTCGGTAGGTTTTATGACTAATGAGGGTTTTCGTGAAGCCCAAGAATTGACCGGTGAGGAGCTAGTGCATGTATTGATCGGAACGACACCCGGCCCCTGGACCGGTTTTTTGATTCTCGTTCCCAAAAAAAACGTTAAGTTTATGGAAATGACAATTGAAGAAAGCATGAAACTGATCATTTCCGGCGGAATACTGAAACCGTCTTAGTTGGTCCCCAAATTTGTTACATTTAGTTATGCTTGCCGGACTCTGCGCTCGCTTTGAGCTACTCAAAAGCTGCCCTGAGATGAAAATTACTTAAAATGAAAAAGAATACTGTTTTTTTGCGCACCTTCGGATGTCAAATGAATCTCCGGGATTCGGAAGTAATTTGCGGTTTGTTGAGTAAAGCCGGTTTTATAATTACTTCATCCGATAAAGACGCCGAGGTAATTATTTTTAATACCTGTTCAGTGCGCCAGCATGCAGAAGACCGGGTGTGGAGCTTGATTGGCAGTTACAAGGGCTCTAAAATCATCGGCTTGGTGGGGTGTATGGCTCAAAACTACCAACAGCGCGCTTTTGAGCGAGACCCCCGGATCAGCTTTGTGGTGGGGCCGCAGGATATCGCCAAGCTTCCGGAGATACTTAAAAAGGTTACCTTTAATAACTTACTGGAATGCAAAATTTTGGAGACCGAAGGTACTATCAGGCCGGAGGAAATTTATCACAGCGGTTTTTCGCAGGATAACCGGCATGCTTATGTTGTGATATCGGAAGGCTGTTCTAATTTTTGTTCCTATTGCGTGGTGCCTTATGCGCGCGGGCGGGAAAAATATCGCCGCGCGGAAGCAATTATTGAGGAGACTGAAGAATTAATTAAAAAAG
>JBFZAU010000037.1:0-16180 GCA_041308825.1 Candidatus Omnitrophota bacterium | reverse complement strand
TGGAACGGGGGCCGATAATTTATTTTATGTGGTAAATGACAAGATATTTCCGGCAGATCTAACCGATGGTAATCTGGCCAAGGTTTTTTCCAGTGAAGATATAAAAAAGACAGGGTATGATCTTAAAAAATTGAAAGTCGCTCTAGGCAAAGAAGGTTTAATCTTAAACGGTTTAGATTTCGATGTGATGATCGCCGCTTATTTATTAAATCCTTCGCGCTCAAGCTATGCGCTGGTTGATCTGGCATTGGAAAATTTGGGGGAATTTATCCGGGCGGATGAAAACTTTAGGGCCCAAGAGGCAGTCGCTTTAATTGTCCGTTTAAAGCCGGTGTTGACCAAGGCCTTAGAGGAAAGAGGCTTACTGGAGTTATTTTCGGATCTGGAGATGCCCTTGGTTAGCGTTTTAGCCCAGATGGAGCAGGACGGCATCAAATTGGATTTGAAGCTGCTTAAAAATCTGGCGCATGAAATCGATCAACGGCTGATAAAATTAATCTCGGACATTTATGAATCAAGCGGTACCCAGTTTAATATCAATTCGCCTAAACAGCTGGGGCAGGTTTTATTCGATAAGCTGAAACTTCCGGTGGTTAAAAAAACTAAAACCGGGCCCTCTACCGATGAAGAGGTCTTAAAACGGCTGGCGGATAAGCACGCTTTGCCGGCGTTTTTGCTGGAGTACCGGCAGCTAACTAAGCTGAAGAATACTTATCTGGATGCCTTGCCTAAGCTGGTAGATCCATCCGACGGACGGGTACATACTTCTTTTAACCAGACCGGGACCGAAACCGGAAGATTGAGTTCCAGTAATCCCAATTTACAGAATATTCCGGTTAAGACCGATATCGGCGCAAAAATTAGGCAGGCGATTATTGCTTCCGGTAAAGATTATTGCCTGCTTTCCGGCGATTATTCGCAAATCGAACTAAGGGTTTTAGCCCATTTGTGCAATGACCCTGTATTGATTAAGGCTTTTAAGGCGGACGCAGATATCCACCGTTTGACCGCCGCTTTGATTTATGGCTTACCCGAATCCCAGGTCAGTAATCAAATGCGGGAGGTAGCCAAGAGGGTAAATTTCGGCATTATTTACGGCCAGGGTGCTTTTAGCTTAAGTAAAGATTTAGGTATTCAGGTTAAGCAGGCCCAGGATTTTATTGATGCCTATTTTTTGCGTTACCCGAAAGTAAAAGAGTTTATTGACCGGCAAATAAAAAAGGCTCAAGATGACGGTTTCGTGACCACGCTTTTGGGCAGGAGAAGGTATATCCCCGAAATCAATAATAAAAATATCGGCATCCGGCAGTTTGCCCAGCGCCAAGCGGTGAATACTCCTATTCAGGGGACGGCCAGCGACCTGATTAAGCTGGCGATGATTAAGATTGCCGGGCAGATTAAATCCTGCGGTTTAAAAACTAAAATGATCTTACAGATCCATGATGAGCTGGTTTTTGAATTACCGCTTGAAGAATTAGATGGGCTCAAGGCAATGGTTAAAGATGAGATGGAGAATGTTTTAAAGCTGGATGTGCCGATTAAGGTTGATTTAAAAAAAGGGGCTAATTGGCTTGAAATGTCTACATTAGAAGAAAGGGTAAGGTAGCAGCTGTGAAAATAGCTATGGTTTCCTCAGAGGTGGTGCCTTTTGCTAAAACCGGGGGGCTAGCGGATGTCGCCGGGGCCTTGCCTTTGGCGCTGGAGTATTGCGGGCATGAAATAATCGTCATCATGCCCGGTTATAAATGTATCAGCGATTCAAAATTAAAAATAAACCGTTTGTCTAAGGATATATCTGTAGCGATGCTCGGTAAAAATATCAAGGTATATTTTATCGAGCATAGTAAATATTTTTTTCGCGAAGGGCTTTACGGGGATAAAAACGGCGATTACACGGATAATTTAGAGCGGTTCGCTTTTTTCTGCCGGCGGGCGCTTGATTTATTAAAGGAAATCAGCTTTTGTCCGGATATCCTGCATTTACATGATTGGCAGGCGAGTTTAATTGCGGCATATTTAAAAAATCTTTATCACGAACAGGATTTCTACAGCCGGATTAAAACGGTGTTGACTTTGCACAATGTCGGTTACCAGGGAGTATTTGCCCGGGAAGAGTTTTCTAAGCTCGGCCTTGATTGGGGGCTTTTTAGTATCGACGGCTTCGAATTCTATAATAAGATAAATTTATTGAAAGGCGGAATTGTGTTTTCCGATTTTATCACTACGGTCAGCCCGACCTATGCCGCTGAGATTCAAACTCGGGATTTGGGTTTTGGTTTAGAGGGGCTCCTCAAGCTGCGTAAAAATGTTTTAAGCGGCATCCTCAACGGGGTCGATTATTCGGTTTGGGACCCTAATGCCGATAAGTTTATTATGCAGAATTTTTCCCTCCTTAAGCCCGAAGGGAAGGAGCTGAATAAAGATAATCTGCAGCGGATTTGCGGTTTACCGGTGGATAAAAAAGTGCCGGTTTTTGGAATTGTTTCAAGGCTAGCCGAACAGAAAGGTTGCGATATTCTGGCGCAAGGTTTGGATGAGCTAGCCCGGCTTGATCTGCAGTTGGTTATTTTGGGCGCCGGCGATCTGAAATACCAGGAGCTGCTCAGTGCTGCTGCCGCTAAATACCCTAAAGTGATTTCGTTGAACCTGAAATTCGATGATCCTCTGGCGCATAAGATTTATGCCGGCAGCGATGTTTTCTTAATGCCGTCAAAATATGAACCTTGCGGGTTAGGGCAGTTAATCAGCCTGCGTTACGGGACGATCCCGCTGGTGTTTAAAACCGGGGGGCTGGCGGATACGATTAACCGCAGTAATGGTTTTGTTTTCAGCCAATATACCGAAGAGGAGCTGATCAAATGCATTAAAAAAGCCGCACAGGCATTTAAGGATAAAGCTAAATGGTCAGCCTTGATTAAAAACGCGATGGAATGTAATTTCTCCTGGAAAGTATCGGCGGATAAGTATATCCAGTTATATGGCAAAGCCAAAAAAAGCTAAGTTTGTTCTGGGGCTTACCGGCGGAATCGGCTGCGGTAAAAGTACGGTTGCCCGCCTTTTTAAAAGCGGGGATTGTTTGGTGATTGATGCCGATCTTTTGGCCCGTCAGATTTTATCGCCCGGTACTGCGGTTTACCAAAAAACCGTCAAAGCCTTCGGAGTAAATATCCTGGGGCCGGATAAATCGGTGGATCGGTTTAAGTTAGCGCAGGTCGTTTTCGCGGCGCCGCAGGCTTTAGTTAAGCTTAACCGGATTATCCATCCGGAATTAATCCGCCGGATAAAACAGCTTATTTTCAGTGCGCAAAAAAGGATAATTATCCTGGATGCGGCTTTGATCGTTGAGGCAGGATTAGTGGATTTGGTAGATAAGCTGGTGGTGGTCAAGGCTCAGAAGGAGCAGCAAATACGGCGCGGCAGTAAAAAGCTTGGTTTAACGCGTCAACAAATGATACAAAGGATCAAATCCCAGATTTCGCAAAATGAAAAGTTACGTTTTGCGGATTTTATCATAGATAACAGCGGTCGCTTAAGTGAAACCAAGAAACAAGTTTCTAAAATACGGAGGCAGTTGTGGAAAAGTTAGACATTAAGAATCTTAAAGAAATGAAAATCAGCGAATTGAATAAGCTGGCGCGGGAATTAAATGCCCAGGGGACAAGCGGTTTAAAAAAACAGGATTTGATTTTTAAGATCCTGCAGGCGCAGGCCGAAAAAGAAGGGCTGATGTTCGGCGAAGGGGTGCTGGAAATCCTTTCGGAGGGTTTCGGTTTCTTGCGCAGCCCGAATTATAATTATTTGCCCTGTCCGGACGATATCTATATTTCCCCCTCGCAGATCAGAAAGTTTGAATTGCGTACCGGGGATACGGTCAGCGGCCAAATCCGTCCGCCTAAAGAAGGGGAAAAATATTTTGCTTTGCTTAAGGTCGAAGCGGTAAATTTTGAAAATCCGGATGAAGTCAAAGAGAAAGTACTCTTTGATAACCTGACTCCGGTTTATCCGCGGGAGCCTTTTAATATGGAAACCAGGCCTGAGGAGCTCTCGATGCGGATTATGAGCCTGCTTACTCCGATTGGTAAAGGCCAGCGTGGATTGATTGTCGCTCAGCCTTATAGCGGTAAAACCGTTCTGCTGCAGAAGATCGCCAATGCGATTACAATGAATAACCCGGATGTTATTCTGATTGTGTTGCTCATTGATGAGCGTCCGGAGGAGGTTACCGATATGCAGCGTAATGTTAAGGGGGAGGTTATTTCCTCTACCTTTGATGAGCCGCCGGAACGCCATGTTCAGGTAGCGGAAATTGTTTTAGAGAAAGCCAAGCGCCTGGTTGAGCATAAACGCGACGTCGTAGTGCTTTTAGACAGTATTACCCGTCTGGCCCGGGCTTATAACTCGGTAGTGCCGCATAGCGGTAAAGTCCTCTCCGGCGGTATCGATTCCAACGCCCTGCAGAAACCCAAGCGTTTCTTCGGTGCGGCCCGCGCGGTTGATGAGGGCGGAAGCCTTACGATTATTGCCACCGCCCTGGTTGATACCGGAAGCCGGATGGATGAGGTAATCTTTGAAGAATTCAAAGGCACGGGTAATATGGAAACGCAGCTGGACCGTAATCTTTTCCAGCGCAGGATTTACCCGGCGATCGATATTAAGCGCTCTAACACCCGCCATGAAGAACTCCTGGTTAAGCCGGATGTATTGAGCAAGACCTGGATCTTAAGAAAAGTCCTCAACGAATTGAATAATGTGGAAGCGATGGAGTTGCTGATCGAGAAATTGAGCAAGACCAAGAATAATGAAGAGTTTTTGAACAGTATGAATCAGAAATAAATCAAGAAAGGGGTTAAGATGAAAGAAAAAATCCATCCTAATTACAAAGAATGTACGATTGTTTGTGCCTGCGGAGAAACGGTGCATACCCGTTCCACTAAGCCCAGTATCAGGGTCGAAATCTGTTCGAAATGCCATCCGTTTTTTACCGGTAAACAAAAGCTGGTTGATTCCGCCGGGCGGGTTGATAAATTTGTGAAGAAATATGCCAAAAAACAAGCCAGTTAAGATCCCGTAATTGAGGATTTAAAAAGATGTATCAGCCGTTAGAAAAAGCGCTCCTGCGTTATCAGGAGCTCGAGCAGCTTTTGGGAGGTCAACAGCAGATTGCCGACCGCCAGGCTTACAACAAGTTGGCCAAGGAGCTTTCGGATCTTAAACCGGCGGTGAACCTCTACCGTGAATATCAGGATTTGCTTAAAGAGATCGCGGATTTAAAAACCGTGATGGCCGGTAAGCATGATCATGATTTTATGGAGTTGGCCTTAGCTGAACAGAAGGTATTAGCCCAGAGAAAAACGGGGTTGGAGCAAAAATTAGACAAAATCCTCGCCGGGGAGGATAAGGATGCCGGCCGGGATTGTATCGTTGAGATCCGCCAGGGCACCGGAGGGGATGAAGCCGGGTTGTTTGCGGCGGACCTTTTTAGGATGTATTCGAAATATAGCGATAATAAAAGCTGGGTGATCGAACCGATGTATTCCAGTGTTAATGAGGCCGGCGGAATCAAAGAAATTGTTTTTAGCGTTAAAGGCCAAGACGCATACCGCTGTTTGAAATTTGAAAGCGGAGTGCACCGGGTGCAGCGGGTCCCGACTACCGAAGCGCAGGGGCGCATTCATACCTCGACGGCAACCGTGGCGGTTTTGGTTGAACCGCAGGAGGTGGACCTGGTGATTGAGCCTAAAGATTTAAGGATCGATACTTACCGTTCCAGCGGCCCCGGCGGCCAGCATATGCAAAAGACCGATTCGGCGGTAAGGATTACCCATATTCCCACCGGCACGGTGGTGGCCTGCCAGGATGAGCGCTCGCAAATCAAGAATAAAGCCAAGGCGATGCGGGTTTTACGTGCCAGGATTTTAGAGGTTAAAATAGCGGATGAAGCAAAGAGGATCTCCAGCGCCCGCAAGACCCAGATCGGTACCGGAGACCGCAGCGAAAAGATCCGGACTTATAATTTTCCGGACCGCCGGGTCACCGACCACCGGATTAATTTTACTTCGCATCAATTAGAGGGAATCTTAGAGGGGCAGATGGATGAGCTTTTTGAGGCTTTATTAAAAGCCGAGGCAGAGAAAAAAAATGAATCCCGTCTTTCTTAAAAAAAGGCTTGGGGGTTAAAAGGCAAAAGGAAGGTGTGAGGTGAATGAAGCTGAGTTAGCCGCCAGCCATATTCTCAATTGTGACCGGCTTGCGTTATATTTGGATAAAGATAAATACTTGAATCAGGCTCAGGCGGCTGCGTTTGCGCGGATATTTAAACGCCGGATGCGCGGGGAACCCTTGCAGTATATTCTCGGTTCAACCGAGTTTATGGGGTTTAAGTTTAAAGTTGACCCCCGGGCGCTGATTCCCCGTCCGGAAACCGAGATCCTGGTTGATCAGGCGGTAAATAAATTAAAGCTTAACCATAAAATTAAGCAGCCCAAGGTTCTGGATCTGGGTTGCGGTAGCGGCTGTATTGCCGTAGCGATTGCCAAATTACTGCCGCAAAGCTCGGTTTGGGCCCTGGATATATCGCAGGCGGCTTTAGCGCTGGCGCAAGAAAATGCCGCTTTGCAGAAAGTAAGTATTAAATTCCTGCTTTCGGATATTTTCGAGGCTTTTGAAAATCAAGGGGTAAAATTTGATTTAATTGTCAGCAACCCTCCCTATATCGGCCAGGGTGAGTTTAAGAATCTGTGCCAAGAAATCTCTTTTGAGCCGCGGATTGCTTTGGCCGCAGGCCAAGACGGACTGGATTTTTACCGTAAAATAATCAGCCGGGCCAGTTTGTATCTGAACCCTAGCGGATATCTGGCGCTGGAGGTAGGCAGCGCTCAGGCAGAGAATGTTGCACGGATTTGTGCCAAGCATAATTTTAACGGGACACAGATAATTAAAGATTATAATGATATCGCGCGGGTAGTGATTACTCAATTAAAGGATGTTGATCAATGGATAAACTGATTATCGAGGGTGGAGTAAGATTAAAAGGCGAGGTGACGGTCTCGGGAGCAAAAAACGCGGTACTGCCGATTTTGGCGGCAACTTTGCTTACGGATGAACCCTGTTTGATCAAAGGGGTGCCGAATTTACGCGACACTAACAGTATGCTCAAGATTTTACGTTCACTCGGAAAGTTTGCCGAATTCGATAAAGGCAAAGTGAGTATTGCGGCGGGTAAAACCTCCAGCTACATCGCCGAATATAAATTAGTTTCTACAATGCGGGCTTCCTTTTGTGTTTTAGGGCCGCTTTTGGGTAAATTGAAGAAAGCAAAAGTTTCTCTTCCCGGGGGTTGTATTATCGGAGTGCGGCCGGTGGATTTACATTTGAAAGGTATGCGGGCTCTGGGGGCCCAGATCAGTATTGATTCAGGTTACGTGCTGGCCCAAGCTCCTAAATTACGCGGCGCTTACATTTATTTAGGCGGAGTTTACGGTTCCTCGGTTTTAGCTACGGATAATGTGATGATGGCCGCGGTGCTTGCCCGCGGTAAAACGGTGATTGAGTCGGCGGCTTGCGAACCGGAGGTAGTAGATCTGGCGGAATTTTTAATTAAGATGGGCGCTAAAATTAAGGGGCATGGTACGCCGGTAATCGAAATTGAAGGGGTTAAGCATTTACAGGGGGCCGAACATTCAATCATTCCCGATCGGATCGAAGCCGGAACATTAGTTTTGGCGTCCTTGATTACCGGCGGGGATGTTTTAATTAAAAATGTGCGCTATCAGCACTTGGGTGCTTTGATCGATAAATTGCATGAAGCCGGAGCAAGCCTTGAGCGTTCGGATACAGCTTTGCGGGTTAAGGGAGGTAGAAAATTAAGATCGGTCAATATTACTACTTTACCTTATCCGGGTTTTCCCACCGATATGCAGGCACAGATGATGAGTTTAATGTCGGTTACTCCCGGCATCAGCGTGATTACCGAAAAGATCTATCCGGACCGCTTTATGCATGTTGCCGAACTTAACCGGATGGGGGCGCAGATTCAAAGAGAAGGGCCGCATGCGATTGTTGAGGGGATTAAAAGTTTATCCGGGGCTCCGGTGATGGCTTCGGATTTAAGGGCATCCGCAGGTTTGGTGCTGGCAGGCCTGGCGGCGCGGGGAAAAACTTCGGTTTCCAGGATCTATCATTTGGAGCGCGGCTATGAGTTTATTGAAAAGAAATTGATTAACTTAGGGGCTAAAGTTTGGCGAGAAAAAGAATAGACCGTGAGACGGTGGTCTATAGTCAATAGTCTATCGACTATAGACCAAGGAGATTTTATGATCCTGATGATTGATAATTATGATTCTTTTACTTACAACCTCGTCCAGTATCTTGGAGAGTTGGGCCAGGTGGTTAAAGTGTACCGCAATGATGCCTTGGGCCTTGAGGATATTAAAAAGCTTAAACCTCAAAGCATCGTTATTTCTCCCGGCCCGGGCAGGCCGGAGGAAGCGGGTATTTCCTGCGCCGTAATTAGAGAGTTTGCCGGTAAAATTCCTATTCTGGGAGTTTGCCTGGGGCATCAGGCAATCGGTTATACTTTCGGCGCTAAGATTATTCAAGCCAAAAGACTGATGCACGGTAAAACCTCAAAAATTTACCATAACCAGCAGGAGATTTTTAAAAATATCCCCAATCCTTTTGCGGCTACGCGTTATCACTCTTTATTGGTAGATAAGAACGGTTTGCCCAGCTGCCTGGCGGTAACCGCGCAAACCCGCGAAGGCGAGATCATGGGGCTTAAACATCAGGCTTATCCCCTGTTCGGAGTGCAGTTTCACCCGGAGTCGATATTGACTAAAAGCGGAAAAACCTTATTGGGGAATTTTATTCGGATAAAATGATCAAGAACTTGATTAGGCGTTTACTGGAAAAAAAAGACCTTACCCCGCAAGAGATGCAGCAGGTGATGCAGGAGATCTTAAGCGGTACGGTTGATACCGCCGACATTATCGCTTTCTTGACTTCCTTGAACGAAAAAGGTGAAACGGTCGGCGAAATTACTGCGGCGGTCAATGTGATGTTGAAATATGTCGAGCCGATTATCGTGGATAAGCCCAATATCCTGGATACCTGCGGAACCGGAGGAGATAAAAAGGGGACCTTTAATATTTCTACGGTTGCGGCGCTGGTGGCCAGCGGGGCGGGCGTAACGGTAGCCAAACACGGCAACCGTTCTGTTTCGGGTAAATGCGGTTCAGCCGATATCTTGGAGGCTTTAGGGGTCAAGATCGATATGGACTCTGCCAGGATCAAAAAATGTCTGGAGGAGATCGGGATCGCTTTTTTGTTTGCTCCTAAACTGCATTTGGCGATGCGCTACGTTATGCCGGCCAGAAAACAGATCGCCCAAAAAACAATTTTTAATATGCTGGGGCCATTGATTAATCCGGCCCGGGCGACTAATCAGTTGATCGGGGTTTACGCAAAAAGCTGGGTGAGGCCGCTGGCGGAAGTCTTGCGTAATTTGGGTTCGGACCATATTCTGGTAGTGCACGGCGCCGACGGCCTGGATGAGATCACTACTTGCGAGCGTACTTTTGTTACCGAGGTAGCCGGACGGATAATTAAAGATTACGAAATTAACCCGGAGGATTTTGGTTTTAAGCGGGCCGCTTTAGCGGATTTACTTGGCGGTTCAATCCAAGAGAATGTAAGTATTGTCCGGGAGATATTAACCGGTAAACCCGGCCCCCGCCGGGATGTCGTTTTATTTAATGCGGGTTGCGCGATATACGCGGCGAATAAGACGGATACGATTCTAAAAGGAATCGAACTTGCCAAAAAATCCATTGATTCGGGGGCAGCCTACGAAAAACTTAAATTATTAAAGGAGTATTCGCAAGCCGATGCCTAAGACCGACGTTTTGAAGCAAATTGTGGCAAAAAAAAAGGAACGGATCTTGTTGGCGAAACAGCAGCTTAGCCAGGAGGAGTTGGTAGCTCAGCTGGCAGGGTTGCCTGCCACCCGCCCCTTTAAAGAGGCGATCAGTAAGCCCCGCCAGATCTCTTTAATCGCCGAAATTAAACAGGCCTCTCCATCAGCCGGCCTGATCCGGGCGAATTTTAATTTAGAGGAGATTACCCGTCAATATCAGGAGGCAGGGGTAGCGGCCATTTCGGTATTGACGGAGGAGGATTTTTTTGGCGGTAACCTTGCTTATCTTAATCAGGTTAAAAGTTTAACCGGTGTTCCGGTTTTAAGAAAAGATTTTATTCTGGAAGCTTATCAGGTTTACGAATCGCGTTATTTCGGGGCGGATGCCGTTCTTTTGATCGCGGATCTTTTAACTAAGGATAAGCTGGTTGAATTAATGCAAATTGCCGATACCCTGGATCTGGATTATCTGGTTGAGGTGCATGACGAGAAGGAGCTAAAAAAGGTTTTGGGGCTAAAAGTTCCGGTAATCGGGATTAATAACCGTTCTTTGCGCACTTTAGAGGTCGATTTTAAAACTACGGAGAAGCTGTTTACTTTGATCCCTAAGGGCAAGATTGTAGTTGTCGAAAGCGGGATTAAGAACTCGCAGGATGTTTTATTTTTGAAAATCTTAGGAGCTAATGCTGTATTGATCGGCACTGCTTTTATGGCGGAGGCGGATATCAGGAAGAAAGTGGAAGAGGTAATGGGCTGGTAGGCGCTTAAGGTTTAAAGATATGGTTAAAGTAAAAATATGCGGAATTACTAATCTGGAAGATGCTTTATGCAGTCTTTTTGCCGGAGCCGACGCACTGGGTTTTGTTTTTTATAAAAAAAGCCCGCGGTATATTTGTGCCGCTAAAGCTAAGAAGATCTGCGCGATCTTGCCGAAAAAAATTCTTAAAGTCGGTGTTTTTGTCGATGCGGATATTGCGGCGGTAAAACATATTGCCCGCGCCTGCCGTTTGGATTTATTGCAATTCCACGGCCATGAATCGCCGGAATATTGCCGTAAATTTTCCGGTTATAAAGTAATCAAAGCTTTTCGCATCGCTGGGCCAAGCGATTTAGAGCAGGTAACGGAATATAAAACTTATGCTTATTTGTTCGACAGTTTTTCTCCCGCTTGCCCGGGAGGTACGGGAAGAAAATTTAACTGGAAAATACTCTCCCGGGCCGCTAAAATGAAACGGATTGTTTTTGTTTCCGGTGGGCTCACCGCTGCTAATGTCTCCCAAGCGGTTAAACTGCTTAAGCCTGATTGGGTGGATGTTTCCAGCTCCCTGGAGGAAAAGGCCGGTAAAAAGGACCACCCTTTGATCCAGAAATTTATGCGCGCGCTGAATAAAGGAAGGCCAAAGCCATGAAAAAATGCCCGTTTTGCGCCGAACTGATTATGGATGAAGCGATCAAATGCCGCTATTGCGGGGAGTTTTTAAATAAGCCCCGGCTTTTTTTAAAGCCCAAAAGCAAGAAGATGGGTTGCTTGTTGGGGTGCTTAAGCTGGTTGGCGGTATTGATTGTCATTTGCGGGGTCTTTGTGGCGCTGGCTTCTTTCGTCCTGGATGCGACGATGTATAAAATTATGGCCATGCGGGCCAACCTGACTAATTTTAAAATAACTACCTTTAACCCTTTGGGCAACGTCCAGGGAATGTTTGGTGATTTAGGCCAGGGGTATCAGATTTTTAAAGACTTCTTGAGTAACGGTTCGCTTAAAGATTTTGAAAAAATCTATCCGGAGTAATAAAAAAACATGTTAAACCAACTGAGACATAAAACCGGTTACTTCGGGCAATTCGGAGGCAGATTTGTCCCGGAAACCCTGATTTATGCTTTGGATGAATTAACCAAAGAGTATGCCCAAGCTAAGCGCGACCGGAAATTCAGGAGTGATTTGGATTATTATCTTAGGGAATATGCGGGGCGTCCGACCCCGCTTTATGCGGCTCGGAATTTAAGCCGTTACCTGGGGGTAGGAAAGGTTTATTTAAAGAGAGAGGATTTGTTGCATACCGGGGCGCATAAAATCAATAATACCTTGGGGCAGGTGCTTTTGGCGGTCAGGATGGGTAAAAAAAGGTTAATTGCCGAAACCGGGGCAGGCCAGCACGGGGTAGCTACGGCGACGGTAGCGGCGTTATTCGGTTTAGCTTGCGATGTTTATATGGGTGAGGAGGATATTCACCGGCAGGCTTTAAATGTGATGCGGATGAAGCTTTTAGGTGCTAGGGTGATTAGCGTAAATAGCGGCACCCGGACCTTAAAAGACGCGATGACCCAAGCCCTGCGGGATTGGGTGACGAATGTCGCCGATACCCATTACGTCATCGGCACGGTTGCAGGGCCTTATCCTTATCCTGAAATGGTGCGGGATTTCCAAACCATTATCGGTAAAGAAGCCCGCCGGCAGATTTTAAAGAAAGAAAATCGCCTGCCGGATTATTTAGTGGCTTGTGTTGGAGGCGGCAGCAATGCCATCGGGTTGTTTCACCCCTTTTTTGATGATCTGCAAGTTAAGATGATCGGGGTAGAGGCAGCGGGATTGGGGATGACTAGCGGCAAACATTCTGCAAGCTTGGTTAGCGGTGCGGTCGGTGTATTACATGGCTCCAGGTCTAAAATCCTGGAGGATAAATCCGGCCAGATTAAAAATGCGCATTCCATCGCCGCCGGCCTGGATTATCCCGGGGTAGGTCCGGAGCACGCTTATTATCAGCAGATTAAGCGGGCACGGTATGTTTCGATCAGCGATCGGGAAGCACTCGAAGGTTTTAAATTACTGTCTTTAGAAGAAGGGATTATCCCGGCGCTGGAGTCAGCGCATGCCATTGCCTACCTTAAGCGGGCCAAAAGAGTATTTAAGAAAAATACTGTAATTATTGTTTGCCTTTCCGGCAGAGGAGACAAGGACTTACATGAATCGGATTGAAAGAAAGTTTATCCAATTAAAGCAGCAGAATAAAAAAGCCCTGATTGCGTTTATTACCGCAGGTTATCCTGATTTGGTTACTACGGGTAAGTTGGTGCTGGAGCTAAAGAAGAGAAACGTGGATATCGTTGAATTGGGAGTGCCTTTTTCGGACCCGCTGGCTGACGGGCCGGTGATTCAGGAGGCTTCCAAGTTTGCGCTTGAGCGGGGAGTGAATTTGTCCAAGATCCTGAAATTAGTGAAAGATTTGCGCCGTAAAACCGACCTTCCGATTTGCCTGATGACTTACTATAATCCGGTTTTTTGTTTCGGAGAAAAGCGTTTTATCCAGCAGGCGACTGCCTGCGGGGTAGATGGAGTAATTATCCCGGACCTTCCTTATGAAGAAGCGATAAGCTTTACCCGGCTGGCCAAAAGAAAGGGTTTAATTAACATTTGTTTTATCGCTCCGACCAGTTCATTAAAACGGATTAAGGCAATTGCAAAAGTTGCCCAAGGGTTTATTTATTATGTTTCTCTGGCCGGGGTAACCGGCAGCCGTAAAAGTTTAAGCCCGGATTTAAAAACAAAATTAGCTGCGATTAAAAAAATCGTGCGTACTCCGGTTTGCGCGGGGTTTGGGATTTCTTCCTTCCGGCAGGTGGCACAGGTAAATAAAATCGCCGATGGGGCGATCGTGGGCAGCGCGATTGTTTCTAAAATTAAAGCCGGCATCGGCCGGGCTAACTTGGTATCCAGGGTGGGTAATTTTGTAGGACGTTTAAATGGTTAAAAAAGAAAAACTGAATAACGGTTTAAGGATTATTACCAAGCGCCTGGACCGGGTGCAATCGGTTGCTTTGGGGATTTGGATTAATATCGGCAGCCGTTACGAGGCTTTGAGCCAAAGAGGGATTTCGCATTTTCTGGAGCACTTGCTTTTTAAAGGAAGCAAAAAATATTCCTGCCGCCAGATCAAGGAATCGATTGAAGGAGTGGGAGGGGCTTTAAACGGTTTTACTTCCGAAGAGCATACTTGTTATTTAGTGAAGATCCCTTGCGCCTTTTTGGGGAAGGCTTTAGATATCTTATCCGATATGGTGATCAATCCGCTGCTCTTCCCTGCGGATATCGCAAAAGAAAAGACCGTGGTTTTGGAAGAGTTAAAGATGTACCGCGATCTGCCGCAAAGCTATGTGAATGAATTATTGGATGAGTTACTTTGGCCTCGGCAGCCTTTAGGCTTGCCGATTATCGGAACCGTGGAAACGGTAAACCGGATCAGCCGGCAGGATTTGAGATCCTTCCAATGCCGTCATTACACTCCTTCTAATATTGTTATCAGCGCCGCCGGCCGGTTTGACCGTGAACTGCTATCTGCAAAAATCCGTAAAATATTTTCCGCGCCGTACTCTCCGGTGAATACTTACGCTGCGGCTGAGCAGATTCAAGCTAAACCGCAACTTAAGCTTTTCCCTAAGGCTACGGAACAGACGCATATGGCTTTGGGTTTTCATGCTTTAAGGCGGGATCATCCCTTAAGGCATGCCCAATCCATCCTGCATATCGTTTTAGGGGCCAATATGTCCAGCCGCCTTTTTAATGAAGTCCGGGAAAAAAGAGGCTTAGCGTATGAAATCGGCACCGGTTTAAAGCGTTATCATGATACGGGAGTGTTTTTGGTCCACGCCGGTATTGATAACCGTAAAGTCGCCGATTGCCTGCAGTTGATTTTTAAAGAGCTGGGTAAAACCGGAAAATTTCCGGTGAGCGAAAATGAGTTTCAGCGGGCCAAAGAGTTTTATTTAGGTCAGTTAAGTTTGGCGCTTGAAGATACGATGGAATATATGCTTTGGATAGGGGAAACCGCCGCCTGTTTAGACAAAGTTTATTCTTTAAAGCAGGTGGTTAAAGAACTAAAGCGCCTGCGCCGTCAGGATTGTTTAGAGGTGGCCAGGATGATCTTTAAGAATGAAAGGATTAACCTTGCCCTGATCGGCCCTCTGGAAAAAAGCGAAAAGCAGATTTACGGTACATTGGATTTAGGAGAATAATGATTATTATTCTGATTTTATTATTGTTGTTTGTGATTTCCTTTTTCTTCTCGGCTTCGGAAACGGCAATTATCGGGTTAAGCAAGATTCGCCTGCGCCATATGCTGCAGCAAGGGGTCAAAGGTGCCCGGCATGTTCAGCATTTAGTGGCTAAGCTGGACAAAGTGATTGCCGCCATCCTGATCGGCAATAATCTGGTGAATATTGCGATATCGGCGATTGTCACCGGGATATTCGTGCAGATCTTGGGTTACCGCTGGGGAGTGGTTGCGGCCACCTTTGTTACGACCTTAAGCTTGCTGGTTATCTGTGAGGTGACCCCTAAAATTTTGGCGGCTAAACACGCCGAAAAAGTTTCCCTCTTTACCGCGCCGCTGATGGAGGTTATGTTGGTAATTTTTAAGCCTTTCATTGTTTTTTTTATCGGCATCAGCCATTTTATTTTGAAGCTTTTTCGGGTGGGGGTTACTAAGCGATCGCCGGTAATTACGGTGGAAGAGTTAAAAACGATGATCGAGGTGGGGCAGGAAGAAGGGGTATTAAGTGAGGACGAGCGTAAAATGCTGTATAGGATTTTTGAGTTTGGGGATACCAAGCTTAAGGATGTGATGGTGCCCAAAGAAAAAATCGTGGCGGTAAATATCAATACTAATTCTGAGGATTTGCTGAATATTTTTGTGGAAGAAGGCCATGCGCGGCTTCCGGTCTATAGCGGCAGTAAAGATAATATTGTCGGGATCATCTATGCCCGCGATCTTCTGTATATCTTACGCGAAAAAGGCTTATTTCTCCTGCAGGATTTGATCCACGGAGTTTGCCTGGTGCCGCCTGTGATGCTGGTCAGTGAGCTGCTCAGGAGATTTCAAACTGAGAAAATACAGATTGCCATTATTACGGATAAGAATAAGCAGGCCCTGGGTATGGTTACTTTGGAGGATCTCCTGGAGGAGATTGTCGGAGAGATTGAGGAACAGCATTGTGTTAAAGGTAAATGCGTTTAGTTCAGGGAGCAACTTAGTTTATATTACGTATCGTTTCCCGCAGCGCATTAATATTTGAC
This sequence comes from Candidatus Omnitrophota bacterium, assembly GCA_041308825.1. Classification (GTDB taxonomy): domain Bacteria; phylum Omnitrophota; class Gorgyraeia; order Gygaellales; family Profunditerraquicolaceae; genus UBA6249. Next base: position 200 of record JBFZAU010000037.1, on the reverse strand, counting down.
ATTCGGATTTTCTTCTGCTAGAATTATGGTAATGGGTTTGAGGTAAGTAGCTTAAAAAGGAGGAAATAAATGGGTGAAACAGGGTATTGCGTAAAATGCAAAGGTAAGAAATCGATGAAAGATGAGCAAAAAGTGACGATGAAAAATGGCCGGGCAGCGATGAAGGGCAAATGCCCGGAATGCGGCACCGGAATGTATAA
>JBFZAU010000036.1:0-5185 GCA_041308825.1 Candidatus Omnitrophota bacterium | reverse complement strand
CTCCAAATTTAGCGCCAAATTCTTCTTAAAAAAGTAGGAAAAACCGGTGCCAAATTGAGGGGTAAAACCCCATTGGGTAGACTGCTCCCGGGTATGCTGGGAGATGTATTGAACGCCCCCTCCTCCAATTAAATACGGATGGAATTTCTCGGTCACCGGATAGGAGTATTTAATTAACAGGGTCCAGCCAACCTCTAAATTACTGTCCGGGGCAAAGACCGTGTTTAAGTGCAGTTCATTGATCAGGCCGGTATATCCTTTAGGGGTCATTTTTAGTTTATTTGCCAGTGGCCGGATCAGGTCACAAAAGCCTAGTCCCCAGGAGTCCATACTGTAGCCTAAGCGCAGGATAGCCGGGATAATTTTATATGAGCCTTTTTCATTCAACCGGCCATGCGCATAACCGGTCATTATGCCGATTTCTTTGATATAAGGCAACTCCTGTTTCTGGTCTTTTTTGTCGGTTTTTTGCCCTTCATCGGCAAAGGCAGGCAACGTTACAACAGCAGCAAATATTAAGCCAAGTACAATAATTTTCTTCATTTAACCCTCCTGTAAATCCGATTATACTTACAAAGCCCCCTAAGTCAAGAACTCTTTAGATTTGGGGACGTTTCTCCTCAAGCTCAGGCAGAAACGTCCCCAAATCTATACGCTTGTGCGTAAAAACGTCCCCATAGTAAAAAATTGCTTTTAGGGGCTGAAAATTGGTTTTTGGCATAAAATATGCTATACTTGCCTCATGGAGTTTCGCCAAAGGACTGAACTTAGGCATTTAATGGCACCGGCTTTAACCCAGTCGCTCAAGGTGCTGACCATGGCCTCCCTTGACCTAAAAACTTTAATTGAAGAGGAGCTGGTCAATAATCCCTGCCTGGAAGAGGCGGTTTCTGAAGCAAATACCTCCCCCCTGCCTCCTCCTGCAAGCTCAAATGGCCTCCCTCAAGATGATCTTTTGGATAAAATTATCACCAAAGAAACAACTTTGCAGGAGATCTTGTTAAGGCAGCTGGGGATGTTTGTGGATACTGATAGCGAGCTGAGGATCGGCCAGGAAATTATCGGCAACATTGATGATAATGGCTACTTAAAGGTCAGCCCGGAAGAATTGGCGCGAACTTTAAGCCTGCCGCTGGAAGAGATTGTCAAAGTCCTGGGGGTGATCCAGAATTTCGAGCCAACCGGGGTAGGCAGCCGCAGTATTCAGGAGTGCCTTCTACTGCAGTTGAAAAAGGATGATCCGGTTAATCCCCTGATCTTTAAAATCGTAGAAAATCATCTTGAGGAGATTGCGAAGAAAAATTATTCTTTGATCGCCAAGCAGTTAAAGGAGCCGCTGGAAAAAATTCAGCCTTTAATCGATCAGGTGCTTAAACTTGACCCTAAACCCGGCAGGAATTATTCCAATCAGGCCGCCCAGCGGGTTATTCCGGATATCACGGTTAAGGAAAAAAACCAGGGTTTAGAGGTGATTATCAATAAGGAATATTTTCCCGTGTTGATTATCAGTAAGGCCTACCGGCAGATGTTAAAGCAGGAAAATCTCGATCCGGCGGCCCGCCAGTTCATTGAAAATAAAATGCGCGCCGCGCAGGAACTATTGCGGGCAGTAGAAAAAAGAACGACGACCTTAAGAAGGGTTGCGGAAAAGTTGGTAGGAATTCAGGCGGATGCGATCAAGGAGGATCTTTCTTATCTTAAACCTTTGACCTTTGCGGAATTGGCCAGCCAGCTTGAGGTGCATGAAACAACCGTCTGCCGGACGGTAATGAATAAATATATCGATACCCCTTGCGGGACAGTTGCCTTAAAGGACCTGTTTACCACCAAAATCAATAACGGCAGCGGCCAGGCGGTATCGGTAAACTATATCAAGAAATCAATTAAAGATTTGATTGACCAGGAGGATAAAAAGCACCCTTTAAGCGATGAAGCGATCGCTAAACTGCTTTTAGAACGTTTTAACCTTAAAGCTGCCCGCCGTACGGTCGCCAAATACCGGGAAGAGTTTAAAATTCCCTCAACTCCCTTTCGCCGCATTCGTTAATCGGGGGACACATTACTTAATTCGAATTAAGTAATGTGTCCCCCGAATTCAAAAAATTGGCCCAGGATTATTTTTCTAAGTTGGAAGCCGCGAAAAATAATTCTGAACCCTTTTTAATTTGTTGCAGGTGTTTCTCGATGGCCGCTTCTCCGCAGGCGACAATCAGGGCGATATCCTGTTTTTTGAGCCCGCAGAAATTTGTGGGATAGTTTTTAATTTTCTCTCGGGCTGGCCCGCCATCGGAAAACCGCGCCAGGATAAAGCCTTTAATTAAGCCGCTTTCAGCGCTTCTTTTTAAATTTTCGTGTTCGAAATCCAGCAATTTGCGGTTAATCGCTTCCGAGGTGCGGATGATCCGGGGGATCAGCCAGTAAGGAATAGATTTCTTCTCCCCTTGGCCGGCGCTGCAGCAAATAATATGGTCAACCTTGCAAGTATTGTATTTTTCATCCGCGCGCCCTTGCGGGCTTAGGCAGGATATGCCCAGGTTATCCAGAATCCCGCCGTCGGATAAAAGCACGCTTTGTTTTCTGACGATGCCCTCGGTATCCTGAAATTCGTATACCGTATCAATCGCCGGGAAAAATACCGGATGCGCCGCCGAGGCCGCTACCGCCCGGGCTATTGGCAGGCGGTTATCGGTAATGCTGCCGAACCTTTCGCATCCTGATTTTTTATTGCCGAAACGGAAAATTGTCCCGGAGTGCAGGTCGCAGGAATTAAATATTACTTCTGCATCATCGCGCCGGGGCGAGGTTAAGAGCGACTGGCCGAATAAATTAACGCGTAAAATATCCTCCAGCGCGGTGGTCCGGCTGCTCCAGCGGCGAAAAGGCGGCCGGATTTTAAAGATAAAACCGGGAGTCTGGTTGTAATTTAAGTTTGGGCGGCTGTGGCGAAGTGAAAAAGTGATAATGGTCCGGGCTAAATCCGCCAGCAGCGCGCCAGTCCCGGCGACAAGTACGGTAGCGACGGTGGCAATGGTGCGGGGCGGGTATAAAAGCATCCTGCGGATTAGCCGCAGGGCCAATCCTTTACGCAGTAATTGATAGACTCTTTTTTCAAACTCCTCGAAAGAATCCTGGCTGTAGGCATACATTGCCGCCAGTATCGCTCCGCCGGAAACCGCGGAGATGACTTTGACCCGCTGGAGTAAACCGTATTTTTTGAGGGCTTTAAGGCATCCGAATTGAAAAGCGATCGCCCGTATCCCTCCGCCGGAAAAACATAACCCGATATCTTTGGGGGCCATAGGCATTAATGCAGGGCAACGACCATGAGGTCGACTAAGCGGTCCATGGTTTTTAAATCATTGCTGTTGAAAGTGACCGGGGAATTACGATTCGTGCTGAGATTAACTACGCCTAAGGTGTCTTCTTTAAACTTGATCGGCAGCACCATGGAGGATTTAAGGTTAGGCCGGCCAAGGTAGCTGCGGATACGGTTATCGCTGATGCGGTCGTTGATTAAAAGTGAGGTCCTCTCTTTGGCGACGGTTCCGGAGATCCCCTCTCCGTATTTAATCCGGGCATTTTTAGAGATGGCATCGGCGATGCCGCGGGAGGCAAAGATCGAGAGCTCTTCTTTAGCTTTATCCAGGAGCATAACCGAGCCGGCATCCGCACCGGTGACTTGAAAGGCCACATCCAGGAATACCTTAAACAGGCGGTTGAGCCTTTCTAAATTCGCGGTATTAGCCATCTCCATCTGGGCGGTCAGCGCTTTATAAGCGTGCTTGATCAAATAATTACCGACGTCTTCGATTAAGGCTACGACCGAAAGCATGGAATTAAAGGAAGAAAGCTTGATATCGGTAATCGCGTTATACAATTCATTTAAATTCAAATTATACTGTTGGGCGATTTGTACGTAATCGGATTTGGGTTTATAGTTGATTAAGACGACCGGGCCGATGATGACATAAGCCAGCGGGATTTGGGGGTCAAATTTTAAAGTGGCGATAAAATTGCGTAAACCAAACAGGCAGGTGTAACTTAAATTCTGGTCGGCATTTTCCATGCCCCCTAAAAAACCGGGCAGGCAGTTGGTGCATTCTTTGATTAAAAGCGGTGAGCCGGAAATATATTCAGAGCATAAATGCGGGGCGCCGCTGAATTTGGTCAGGGGCCGGCCAGCCGGATCCACGGTGCGCATGGGGATTTGAGTTACTGCGGAGAAATTGGCTTGGATCTCCTGCCAGGCATCTATTTCTACTAAATTCTTGAATTCGAGGTTATTCACGATAATTTAATCCGGGGACACATTACTTAATTCGAATTAAGTAATGTGTCCCCGGAATTAGTTTTGCTTGTTTTTGAGTAAGCCAAAACGCAGCATTTTTTTATAAAGTGTAGTCCGATTAATCCCTAAGCTTTTAGCGGTTTCGTTACGGTTCCAGTTCATTGATTCCAGGGCCTTAATTAAGAGGTCCCTCTCCGGCTCCTGCAAAGCCTTTTTTAATTGACAGCCGGTTAAGGCGTTTGAAGTTTCGATCGGGCCAGCAGTAAATTTAGCGGCCTTTTTATTTAAGGTATCCGGAAAATCGGCAGGCGTAATGATACTATTCTTGCATAAAATTATCGCTCTTTCAATAACATTTTCAAGTTCGCGGATGTTACCCGGCCAGTCGCAATTGGTCAGAATTTCCAGCGCTTCCGGCGAGACCCCGGTTATTTTTTTGTTGTTTTGCCTGGCGTGGCGCCTGATCAATTCCTCCGTTAAAAGCGGGATATCCATTTTGCGCTCCCGTAAAGGCGGCAGTTCGATCGAAATAATATTTAAACGGTAATAAAGGTCTTTACGGAATTTATTCTGCGCGATCAAGGTTTCTAAATCCTGGTTGGTGGCGGTGATTACCCGGACATCGACTTTCATGGTATGGTTGTCCCCTACCCTTTCAAACTCCCCCTCCTGCAGTACGCGCAGCAGCTTGACCTGCAAGGCCGGCGAAAAGGCGTCGATTTCATCCAGAAAGATCGTGCCGCCGTTAGCCAATTCAAACCTGCCGGGTTTATCTTTGATTGCCCCGGTGAATGCCCCTTTGACATGGCCGAAAAGTTCGCTCTCCAGCAGGGTTTCGGTTAAGGCGCCGCAGCTGACCTCCACAAAGGGTTTATCTTTCTCACTCTCATTACATTT
>JBFZAU010000035.1:0-24370 GCA_041308825.1 Candidatus Omnitrophota bacterium | reverse complement strand
TCTGATCAAAGGCAGCATACTGGAACCGGTAACTTTAACCCGTACCGGAATGTTTTCGGTTAAAACTTCTTTTCCGCTAACCTGCATTATATCTTTCCTGTATTTAAATATTTTCCTTTTGGCATATTACATAAACAATCTCTGAATCCCGGCTGAATTATTCTTTGGTTTTATTATATCATTTCAATGAAAAAATGAAAACAATGGAATTCTAAGCGCTTTTGCCTGCCAAAACGCGTATTCCATGATAATCTGATTGAAGATTAACCTGAATTTGCTATAATAAAATGCGCTTAATTAAACTTCCAATAGTAATACAGCTGCACAATAACTAAAACCCCTATGTTAACTCTGGTTGAGCCGATTATCCTGGAAAATATCTCTGACCGTCCGCATCTTGGCTGCGCCATGCTGATATCTGCCTGCCAGGCAAAAGGGATTAAAACTACCCTGGTTAAAGGTCAAACCCGTTTTCTTAAGGATATGTTCACTAATGACAGTGGTGAACTTTGGAATTTAATCCGAGATTTAAAAAAAGAGTCCTTAAATAAACTAAAAATTACTGCGTTTAAGAAACACCTTAAAGAGAATGGTGAAGCCAGATTTAAGAATGAATTAGCAGAACTGTACCGTTACATCATCGTGGATAAAAATCCCCGTCATTACTATAACGGCGCAAAAGTCGAAGAATTTAATAATCTTTACCGGATTTTTGCTGCGGTTTATCTTCATTATTTGGAAGATTTAAAATATGATAAGCTGATGATTGTCCAACGTTACATCTCTGAAATAACTCAAAGTTGCCCTCGATATTTAGGCTTTTCATTAGAGCACAATTTAGACCCGATATCACAAGCAGTGAGAAAGTATTTTAAAAGGTCAACGGGAATCCCCATAATTATCGGAGGTTCGCTGACCCCTCATTTAGATACCAATAAACTAAATAAAATTTTTAAAGAGCAATACTTTGATTATTTAACCGTCGGTCCCGGTGAACAAGCTCTCCCCAGCTTATTAAGAATGTTAGACGGTAAAAAAACCGGTCGGGATAAGATCCCTAACACCTATTATAAAAAAAATGGCCGGATCTTAACCGGTAAACTTAGTATTATCGATAACCTGGATAAACTGCCTTATCCGGATTTTTCCCAATTCGATTTAGACCTTTATTTTACTCCCGCCAGAATTCTCCCTCTGCAAACTGCCAGAGGGTGCAGTTGGAAAAAATGCGCATTCTGTTGCCACCATAAGGTCTACTTGGGTGAATATAGAACTTTCACGCTGCAAAGAGTTATCGAAACCATTAGCTACCTAAAAACGAAATACCGCTGCCGGCATTTCGTTTTCCACGACGAGGAACTGCCTGCCCAAAGGGCTAAAAAAATCAGCGAGAAAATTTTAAGCAACAACTTAACGGGCATTTCCATATATACTTATGCCAGGCTGACTGCTGGATTTAATCACAATAAAACTTTGAACCGGCTTGCAGATGCGGGATTTTCGACCATTGCCTGGGGGATGGAGTCCGGTTGTCAAAAAGTATTGGACCTGATGCGCAAAGACACAAAAATATCCGTGATGAGCCAAGTTTTAAGGAAAAGTTCAAAAAACAATATCACGAATTTATGCTTCAGTCTTTTCGGCTTTCCCGGAGAAACCAAAGCAGACGCTCAAGAGACAATCGAGTTCTTAAAAGAAAACAGCCCCTACATTGAAGATCTCCTGACGGCATCTTTCAGACTAGAGCCGCATTCTCCTCTCGGGCACAATCCCCGGGAATGGGGAGTTAAACTTAAAAAGAATGGTAGTTACACGGTTAATACCGGAATGGACTCTAAAGAACGCCATAAATTTTTTGCTAAATTCCTTGCGGAATTTAAAATTAACAGTATCAAATTTACTTCTGGCAAATTAAGGTACTTGCCTACCGGACATAACCGCCGGATGCTGCATTTTTTGAATTCTAGTTACGGACTCCTAGCTAATCGGCACGCTCTGGAATACCTTAAAAAAAACAGGCTCAAAGAAATTTTCCCTCTCATTTTAGGCAATCTCGAGCAAAAAAACCGCCGGATCAACCTTTACCCGGTTAATACCGATGAAACTTATCTTATTAACAAGTTCTTTCCCGAAAATATGATCCCGCTGGATAGTTTACAAAAAAATGTGTTTGACTTATCTGACGGTGGGCAGTGCGCGCAGGATATCCTTTTGGCGGTCTATAACAACTTCAGCAAAAAATACAAAAAAGAATATATTTATAAAAAAAGCAAACTTTTCCTATTTGAAATGTTTTCTAAAAAAGTGGCTCTGGGTTTTAAGAAGCCCTGGGCACCTGCGCAGAGCCGCCTTGAGCAATAACCAACTATGAAATATGCGGCAATTAGCTTGAACTTAGATTCATTAAATTGGTTATACGGATTTCCCGGCCAATACCGGGATCCTTGCTTCTTTGAGATAATGGACAGATTCTTTGCTCTTTCCAGTAAATGGAACTTCAAATACAGTATCTACGTTATCGGTAAAGACCTGGAAAATCCCCAGAATCGGCTAGCGGTAAAGTCCTGGTCCGATCAGGGGCATGAGATCGGCAACCACTCCTGGAGCCATTCATTTGATTTGGCAGCTTTAAATAAGAAGCAGATTTTCGACGAAATAAAAAAAGCACATGATATTTTAACTGCCACAACCGGCATTGAGCCCAAAGGGTTCATCTCTCCGCTCTGGTCTTCTTCCTCATTATTGCGACAGGTATTGATGGAACTGGGGTATGAATACGACACTTCTACTTTTCCCTCTTTATTCATGTACCCGCTCTTGTTAAAAATTATGATTAATCACGGGGGATTTAATAATTTTAAAAAAATTATACATAGAAAAGACCTGCTTTATCCCCTGCTGGCTTCCCGAAGAAGTAAACTTTTACGCTGGAAGAATCTTTCTCTTGTATCTTTGCCGGTCCCGACCAATAAATTCCGCTTAGCCTGCTGGCATACTACCGCCTTTACCTTCGGCTGGAAATTTCATAAACGATTACTAGAGCAATGTTTAAAGGAAACCGATGCATTTTATTATCTCATCCATCCGGCCGACCTTGTTGTCCCAAAAGACCTGGATAATAATCGCAAGACTCCCTGGGAAAGGCTGGCTTACCCTAGAGAGTATAAGATTGAGATCATGGAAAAAGCAATGGCGATAATCAAAAGCAGCGGAAGAAAGCTGGTCAGTATGCAGGAATTAGCTAGGCTGACGGCTAACAAATCCGATGTTTAAGCAACTATCTATTTCAGAAGGACTCTAATATGCCGGTTTCCATAGTCATGCCCTGCTATAACGAATCCGAGATTATTGAACAGGTGATCCGGCAGTATTATTCCGAAATAATTTTAAAAATCAGAAACTCGGAATTCATAGTCATTGATGATTGCAGCCAGGATGATACCCCTGCCATACTAAGAAAACTTGCTTCTGAATTTCAAGAACTTAAAATCTTAACCACGCCTTATAATGGCGGCCACGGGAAAGCAATACGCTTAGGGTACGCAACGGCGCAAAAAGAATGGATTTTCCAGGTAGACAGCGACAACCAGTTTGAAATTAAAGATTTCTGGAAATTATATGCGTTAAAGGACAGCTACCCTTTGCTTCTGGGATTCAGGGCGAAAAGAGACGACTATCTCGAAAGGCTGGCTTTAACAAAAATCATACGTTTTTTTAACTATCTGTTTTTCGGAACATGGATCAGTGATGCTAATTGTGCTTTCCGGCTGATCAATAAAGATTTTGTTAAGAAACTTCTGCCGCTGATCGATGAACAATTGGTAGCTCCGAATATTGTAATTTCCATATTGGCCAAGAAGAAAAATTTACTTAAAGAAATCCCGGTAGAATACCATCGGGAAAACTCAAAACACAGTTTATTGCAGCACTGGGAATTAATAAAATTTACTTTCAGGGGATTCATCCAGCTTATTAAATTTAAGAAAATTTACTCTGGATTCTAAACCTGTTTAATCATGCCTAAAAAGGTTACACCAACACTGGAAAAAATACTATATCTTTTATTAATTCTTGGTGCGGGAATATCCAGATTCTGGAACCTGGATACAAGAACCATGCACTATGACGAAAGCCTGCATGCTTTATACAGTTGGAATTTATTTAAGGGGCTTGGCTACCACCACCAGCCCTGGCTGCACGGACCATTCCAATTCTACGCAACCTGTCTTACCTATTGGCTTTTTGGAGTAACTAATTACACCGTTCGGGTCTTACCGGCTATTTTCGGAACAATTCTAGTAGGTCTGCCTTATTTTTTACGTAATTACCTGGGGAGATTGGGCGGATTACTCGCTGCATTATTGCTTACCCTTTCTCCTTCGATTCTATATTATAGCCGTTTTGCGCGTAATGAAATCTACCTGCTGGTCTGGACGATGCTGCTTTTTATTCTTTTATGCCGATACTGGAATAAACCTAAGAATGCCCACCTTTATCTTGCTTCCGCTGTGTTGGCGATTATTTTTTGTACTAAAGAAATCGGCTATATTATTGTATTCATATTCGGCAGTTTTATGCTTATAAAAGGGATCGAGGAATTCCGCTACAACAAGCAAAAGTCAAACTCACCGTCTCGTTTTGCCTACCGGGAATCTTTTTTACTGCTGGTTACTTTAACCCTGCCTTTGTGGATAGGATTTATAAAGATCCCCTTACAATGGCTAAATATTAATTCTCCTGGCTGGCCATTTGAGGGAATCCAACCCAACAATATCCCCTGGATAACCACCTGGATCATCCTCATCTTTATACTTTCCTCGATTATTGGAATTTTTTGGAACTGGAAAGTTTGGTTCCTAAGCAGTGTTATATTTTGGTCTATTTTCGTCACTTTTTATTCCAGTTTCTTTCAAAATATATCCGCAGGATTAATCAGCGGCATTTGGGGCTCGGCTGCTTATTGGCTAGAGGTGCATGAACAAAACCGGATCTATGAGCCGCCATATTATTACCTGGTCATTTTATTAATTTATGAGTTTTTGCCGTTTTTTTCAGCAGCCTGCGGATGTATTTACTATGCAAAAAGAAAAGCAAAACCGGGATTTTTAATTTACTGGTTGATTATCAGCCTGCTGCTCTATTCCATCATCGGCGAAAAACCCCCTTGGCTGGTCGTTCATATTACCTTGCCTTGTATTTTATTAGCCGGTAAGTTTTGGGGTGAATTCTTCCTAAAAAATGAAGGGCCTGGAAAACTTCTTAAATCCGTCACCGCCGTCATCCTGGCCGTTTTTCTGTTATTTACCGGCTTCATTTCATTTAATACCAGCTACAGAAATATTGAAAGCCCGGAAGAAATGTTTGTTTACTGCCAGGGGTCGCAGGAGATAAACAAAATTGTTATGGAAATCGATAACTTCGCTCAAACAGCAAAGCAGGGTAAAAACCTGATGGTTTCAATTGATCAAACTCTGACGGGAGGGGCAATTTTTTCCTGGTATCTAAAAAATCAGACTATCGAAATAATCCCTGACGGCCGATCGATGGGGAAGGAGCCAGCAGGCTCGATATTGATCATCGCTGAGAGAAATGAAGAATCCGCCAGGCCTTTTTTACATAAATACGACAGCGGCAAAAAATTTAAATTTGTAATCTGGTTTCCGGCCTTTAGCAGGAACAGCGTAAAACAAACCTGGAAAAATTTAACCACCGCCCAAACCTGGAAAAATGGCTGGCGGTATTTTATTTACCGGATCAGCTGGTCGGTTTATCATGTCTCAAACGGAATAATTTATTTTCCGAAAGATTATCATTAAATTCTTACTTTTTAAATTCTGCTTGCGCTAGAGCTTTTGCGATATTCTCCGCTAAAAGCTTGTTCCCTTTTGGCGTACAATGCCCGAAATCACCGCAAAATATATCCACGAAATATTCATGATAACTACTACTCTTGATCGCTGCTTTAAAGATTTCTTCGTTATCCACGAAAATAATCTCATTTTGCTCCCCTAAACTAAATACCTGCCTTAATGATTCAATGCTCCGTACGGGATACTGAACACAAACTAACTTTATTCCGCGTTGATCCAAAGCTTCTTTAAGTTTATGATAATTAATACAGGTGAGCGGGCCGTACCAGTCCGGCCCGTTTTGAGAAGCCTGGCGGTAATATTGATCAGCAAGTTCGCCCCGTCCGGTTGCCTGATAGAGCGTGGCTAAAGCCCCTAAAACCATTCTTTTATTTTCATCCATTTCTGCGCCGGACAACTCAATGCCGGCGGCTTGCTTAAAAACAGCCTCGGCTTGCGAATATTTATTTTGGATTATATAAAGAAACCCCAGTCTAAGATAGAATAAAAATACTCAGGCGCGATCTTAATGGCTTTTTTATAGAGATCTTCAGCTTGAACTAATTTATCTTGAAGTTGACAAGCCCATCCCAATTCCAGGTAACTTTTAATATCTTTAGGATCAAGCTCGATGGCCTTTTGGAATATCGCTTCGGACTGCTCAAGCATATCCAGATCCCGGGTGATCCTTCCTAGTTCATAATAAGCCTTCTTATTCTTCGGATCAAGCTCTACAGCTTTCTTAAATGCGTCTTGGGCTTCCAGCAAGTCACCTTGGCTCCAGAAGAAATATCCTAAAGAAAAATATTTTTTTTCGGTATTCGAACTTATTATTTCCTGAACCGGCCCTTTTCGGCCGGTCCGAAGGCTTTCTGCCAGCTTCACCACGGGCTTTTTATCCATCATCTGCGTCCAGAAAATCCTAAATAGCTTGAAAATTTTTAAATTATTGAAGATAAAAGATTTGGCGTCAGGAATATTTTCATAGTATTTTACGTACCAATCGTTGATCCCCAGCATTACAATTACCATTTGGGGCCTATACGCCCGTAAATCTTCACCTAGCCCCCGCATCAAACCAGATGAATTTAAACCAATTTTGCCTTTATTGATTACGCGGAATTTTATCCCCAGTTTAAGATTATTTAAAGTATCTTCTAATTGGCGAGGATATGAATAACGGCCCCCGTTTAAAGTCATCGAATCACCCAGACAGATTATCCGATAGGCGGACGGATCACTTAATGAGCTTTGATTCTTTTTATCCTGCAGGTATAAAAGTATTTGCCCTGCGAAGCGTAACCCTAGCTCAAGGACAATCGCGGTAAAAACAACCCCTAATAAAAAAACAATCACTTTTTGCTTTAAAGATGCTTTGTTTTTCTTTTGCCTATCTTTATTCATCCTGATTTAAGTAGTTTGCGCCCCTGAGTATTCAATGCTTTTTTAATTTGTTTTCGTATACGGTTTAGAATAACTTTAGTTGCGTAACTGATCCGCCCTACGGTGGGCGATTTGACAGAAATATTCCACCGGTTTATCTAATTCCTTAGTTTCTAAATATGCCCGTGCCGGACACCACATGCAAAGATTAATTAATTTACACTTTCTGCATTTTTCAAGAAATTCTTTTTTGTTTGAACGCATATTTATGACCCGCGGAACAAATTTATTCCAGGCGTCAGCCAAGGTTCCTTTTTTTAGATCATAGCTGCAGCCAGCCAGACACAAGGATTGGCATAAGCGGAAGAATCCGTCATGACTAATATAACAATCCCAACTTCCTGCATCGCAACGAAAAATGCGGTTATCGTTATAAAGGGAAGGCCCGGAATTAATCAGCCGGTTACGATTTTTCTTCAAAGCCAGCCTACGCTGCCAATCCGCCTGTTCCACCGCTACAATCTCATCAGGGGACAATCTCTCCCGGATAATATCGATATTTTTCTTGGGGTTCTGGTCTAAGCGTAAATTCAAAAACGGGTCAAACCGGAAAAAGCCTTTAGAGTGTTTGCGGCAAAACCGGCAAATCTGCGGTAGTTCTTGCACGTTCGAACGCATAACCATGGCTTTGAGCTGAACGGGAATTTTGTTTTTAAGTAATAACCCTAAACCGTGCTTAAATTCCGCAAAGGACCCCCGGCGGCGGGTAACTTTTTCATAAGTATTTCTACTGATACCGTAAACCGTCACCTCAATATTCCGAGGTGGATATCTCTTGAAAAAACGGATATGCTCCGATCTAATCAGGGTAGCATTGGTAAACAGTGAAACCAACAGCCCCTTTTTCTTTAAAGCCAGGAAAATTTCAAAAAAATCTTTTCGCAGAAGAGGCTCACCTCCGGTTAAAGTGCACCGGAAAACACCTAGCGCCAATGCCTGATCGGCTATATTTATTATTTGTTTTAAGGAAAGTTCGTTTCTTTTGGAGGGCCTATCGTTTTGAGGGACAGCGACATCGCAATGCCGGCAATAATTGTTACAGCGGGCGGTAATTTCTAAGTTAAAATTCGCTGGCGTTTTGGCTTGGCCAAATTTCCCCCATATTTTGGCTTGAGAAAAAGAAACTTTTTTTATAAAACGTCCGCGCATAGAATAATGCTACTTGAGCACGCTAACCATTTTTCTTTTTAAAAGCTCAGCGATTAACCCCAAAGTATCTTTCTTAATCTCATCGGGGCCGCCGTTAAAATCCTTAATTAAACTATCCACCAGTTGTTTTAAGGTCGATTTTCCGTCTAATTTATTCCAAATAGCCCTGCCGGTCTTATTTAATGAAAAAATTTCATCCTCCATATCCGCTATCCCGCTGGCAACCGGAATAAGAATAAACTCCCCGTGTATTTCCCGGGTCACCACATCTTCCGACGGCTTACAAACGTAATTAAGGCTGATCTTTTTTTTCATCATCCCTCCTATATTTGCCTTGTTTTATCTTTGGTTCGCATTCCTGCTTATAATCCTGTTTTCCTAAAAGCTCTCTACGCCTGTATATATTGCCCATGGCGGCAACGTTAAAAGAAGCCATGCCGCATTATCATCTTTATCCTTAAGACCGGCAGCTTCAAATTAGAATATCTGCGGCAAGCCGCTTTCCAGTTCCTCCCAAACAGAAACTTTCTTTAACTCACGGGATCCATTAGACAACTTACCAAAATCATCATTTTTCTCTACTAAATAGTCCCGATAGAGAGAGGCCAACACATCCTTAGCGTCATTTTTTTCAAGATAAATCTTTTTCCAGCTCTTAATTAAAATCTGGCTCAAATTATCACTGGTATAAATCACTGACTTCTTATAAACCAAATTTTCTTCGGCCATTCCATCAGTCGGGTTTCTCTGGCCGATTTCTACATTAAGGTAAGAAATCGCTACCTTGGCTGAACTCCAATCCAAATGATCCAACATATCACTGTGAATAGCTATCCCTCTTTCGTCTTGATCAATTTCCCATAAACCGGCGGGGCAGCCTATTTTGTTAAAATGGCGGATCATCTTTTTAATTTGGTTTAAAGAATCTTTGACCTGAAGTAAACGGATATACCCGGCACCGGTGATCTCTTCAAAGCTTTTAAGCCTTAATCTATTCAACCGTTTTCTGTAGTTACTCGCGTGAAACCGCTCCTTGTAAACAGAGGAACAATAATTAATCGGTAATTGTATTGCTTGCTTGCGCGCAAAAATAAGCAACTTTAAGGCACAAATCTCGGATTCAAAGATGGGAGTATTAGGTGAGTGGAGAAAGTGGTATTTACGCTGGCACAGCGACCGATAATTATGCTCATTGGCATGTAATTCGTGCAAATTCAGAAAATCTATCCCTTCCTGTTCCATTTCCACAATTAAATCTTTTACCCGTTTAAAATCTTCCGGGATTGCCGGGATTTCAACCGTCACCGTAGAAATATATTCCTTAGCTAATATTGCCGGAGCCAGGTCATACTTACGGGCACTTAAATTAAAACGTATTTCATCTAACCCCGCCGCCGATAATTTTCTCAAAACAGGTCGGCTGACCAAATCCCCGTTAGTATACATCCACAAATACAGGGCACTGCCGAACTCCTTGCGGATCGCTTGAATATAGCTGAGCAATCTATCTAATACAAGCAATGGCTCTCCGCCGGAAAATCCTACTCCTTTGGCCCTAAATAGTTTTATAAAATTAACCTGGTCAAGCGGCTTATTCAAGATTAACCCATCTGCTAACGGGTCCCGCTCTTTTTTAATTTGCCGGTTTTGGGGGCAAAAAAAACAATTCCTCGTACATAGGCCATTAATAAAATTACATATCCATCCCCCTTGCCCGCAAATCAAACAACCCGGAGAAATACTGCCCGAATAAAGTTTACTGCCTTCGCAACCATACTTAATCCAACCGCTAAGTTCTTGCAGCAATTTATCCCTTTGCCGGCTGGCTCTCTGAGCATCTTTTTCAGAAAACCAGGGTAATTCAGAATAAACCCATCCGGTCATATTCCGAATGTACTCTATTTGCTGGATCTTTCGGGTATTATTCATCTTAATTTTTGTAATAAATCGACAATTTCCCCGCTTCGGTCAAATTCCAGGACATAACAGGGGACCTCTGCGGCAACCTTTTTAATTAAAGAAATTGATTTACCCCACCAATCAACGGTAGCTAAGGGCCTCACCAAACACCCCAACAATCTGGCAATTTTTTCTTTTTTACTGGAAATCGGCAATATGCGATTCCGATCCGATTTTACCAAAAACAAGATCGCCTTTAAAGGTGCGCAATTCGCCGAAATCTCGGCCAGTTCTCCGTGGCTCCAGGTGCCGTAAATTTTAAAGCCTGAGCCTTGTGCCCGCAGGATTATCCGGTCATCGCAAAGTATCTCTGCTCTTGCTTTGAGCATTCTGGCCAAGGTGGTTTTTCCCGCTCCGGAACAACCGGGAAAAAGTAAACCCTGTTGATTAAGATTTACCCCGCAGGAATGAAAAAAACAGCCCTGGCGGTTTGCTAAAATCTGCGCTAAAAATATCTGATCCGTCGTCATAAAAGTCAAGGAACGCGAATTATCTTTTAGAAAAGTACCTTCCGGAGAACTATAGATCCAACCGCGGGTATAATTATTATTAAATACGGCGACCTGGATAATTTTGCTATTTTTCAGGCCGGCGGGTATCCTTAAATATATCCAGGAGTCGCCATATCTATAAATCGACCAGGGAGTTTTTTGGTAAACCCTTTTGGTTAAAAATTCTTTTTTAATATCCGGCAGGTGAAAACTATGCCGGATATAAACCACATCCTTGCCAGGCTGGCTGCTGCGAAAACTCTTAAATTTGTTTTGAAAAGTATTTTTGGTAATCGGCCGATCTGAATCCAGTTGAATCGTAAGATTGGCTATTTTATAATAACGCCGATGCGCCGCCCTCCAATCCGACTTATACTGCCTTCTCTGTTTTGCCTGGCGGCACAAATACTCCACTTTGGCACTAAAACGGGAATGCTCCAAATATCCAAAAACCGGACACCAACTGCAATCTTGCCGTAAAGTGCAAGACCCGCAATTATTCCGGTATTCCCTGCTCTTATCCGGCCCGCTAAACCTGGAAGGGATAAAATCCTCCCACCCCTGTTTAAAACTGCCTTTTCTTAAATCGTAATACATTTTGGGATCTTGCATAAGACAGCAAACCGTCATTTTCCCATAAGGATTAATGTAAAAGAAATTAAGCTCATCTACGCAGGCAAAAGAAGAACGCTTTTTTATTTCTGAGCTGCAATGTTCACACCCATTCCGATTATTGGTCCAATCTTCATAAGCGACATCCGGCAGGTCCAGCTTCAGCCGGGCCTTAGGGGTAAGCCTTTGCCGGGCTATTTCCCTGTTTCTTGCACTATCTCCCTGCGCAGAAAACCACAACCAAGCAGCACCTATTTGCTGATATTTACTCAGAGACTCGGCTAATCCCAACATCTGCTTAAATTGATGATAATTGCTCTTCAACGGAATAATGTTAACGATAAAATCCACTCCTGCTTCTTTTAGATAGCGTAATCCTGAAATCATTAAGTCAAAAGAACCCGGGTTACGCGTAATATAATCATGCACCCGTGCGTTTGCGCCGTAGAGAGAAACCAATTTAGTCCCTGGGTACTTTAGAAGTCTGGCCACCTTAGGAGTAATCAAAGTGCCGTTAGTATTTATAGAACAGGAGTCCGCATTACAAGCGAGATACCCGAAGATCTCGGAAAAATCTTCTCTGAGCATCGGTTCTCCGCCTGAAATACGCCATTTACGGCACCCCAAAGCTTTTGCCTGAGTAACTATACTTTTTATCTCTGGAAGAGTCAGCTCTTGATTCTTAACCAGCGAGCCATCCGGGATCCTTAACCAGCAATGCCGGCAGTTATTATTACAACGATAGGTAAAATCAAGATTGCCTTCTAGGGGAAGAACAGGAAAGTTTTTAACTTCTTTGAAAAATAAATACTCCGGTGCTTTTGATCATTATCCATAACGAAATGATTTAAACCATTTTACGTAAACGTTAATTACCTATCCAACAGGGAAAAACTGCATTTAAGAATAGCGCTGGATGAGGATTTTATTATCCAGCTACTTGTAAGAAAGTTAAGTCGGCTATCTTCCCAACGCCGTATTTTGTTTAATTATAGCAAACTTCCTGTTTCTAGGCAAGCGGATACGGTACAATCAACAGAATTTTCAAGAAAATTTTCTCTGCTTAAGAAGATTTGATTAGGGAAAATTGCATGGATTTTAAACATTTACGACGGGCTTACAGACAAATTTTTTAAGTAAACTTAGGGAAGCCTTATAATTATGCAAACGGAGGTTAACTGCCGGGTGAGGAAGAAGGGATCTGGGTCGCACACGCGTTTGCAGGGGCAGACGGCACACATCCACCAACCTTACATCCGCTCAACACAAACTCATCATTTGTGCATTTAGATAACACAATCAACTTGGGCGTTGACCATTTTAACTTCTTATTTTGATGAACAGTGCGGCTTTTTCTCAACTTACTTTTTTTCATAGTATTTTCTCCCAAGCAGATGTTTATTAACCTGTAAATAAAAATCCGCTAATTCGCAGAAGCATTATTACAAACCAATCTGGTTTTCATCGCTACCTGCGGATTCATCGATATGTTCGCAGCCGAAGCTGTATCATAACGGCCTACTAAACCCAGATCGACCGTATTGCCCGTAGCGTCAACCCAAACGTAAAAACCGTCGGTAGGAGCAGCCGGCATTACGGAATTATTAAAATTAGCTAAAATTTTACTGCTCAGTACCTCCGTCGGAACGGTAACCCCTCCCACACTAAGCTGATTGCCTGAAATTGTAAAATAAACCCATTCATCATCAGCCAGGTTATCCGGAGTTTGCGGAGTATTAAGATCCACCCTAACCTGAAAACCGGTTTTAACGCCTACCGTCGGATACAAAAGGATAGGCGGATTAACTTTATTACCGTTGGCCATCAAAACCATCTTCCCCATCGTATCCATACAATACGAAAGGGAATTTTGCACCTTGGTCCGGCGGTCAGCGCTCACAATCTTTTCATGACTAAAAGACTCAAGGCTGTAGAAACTTAAAATCATTATTCCGATAATCATAATACTGACTATCAGCTCAGAGAGGGTAATTGATTTGGTATTAAGTTTAATCTTCAGCCGCTTTAAAAACATTTTGATCTTTTAGATAACAACTTATTCAACCCAGGAAATCGTGGTCGTTACCCGCCGTAAGTCCGTACCCCCCACATCACCAACATCATGAGACTCGGTGAAATTGCGGTTATTAATACTCTGGCTGACTCCCGCCCTGATTCCTACCGCTAACTCATTACCCGGTTCATTCCAAGTATCATAATCCACGTAAACCTGGAGGGGATCAAGAAAAAACTTACCCAGTTGGGCACTAGTCATCCTCTCCCGGGTATGCGTTATATGCTTACTCGCAGAAATAAAAACGCTGATTAATCCCAAAACTACCAGAGAAAAAACAACCGAAGCCACCATGATTTCCACTAAACTGAAACCTTTTTTTCTACCCATATAAGGGATAACTAATAAACTTACCTGCAGGTTTTGCGCTTTTTAAGGAGGTGAAGTTTATTTTATGGCGGGCAATATGAACCACCCGAGCAACTTGGTTCAGTTTCACCCGGAAAATTAATACTCCAAATTCTTCCGTCTGCTCCGGTGCCTACACGCAGCGCTTCAGCAGTTTCCGGAGCGCCGGTATTATCTATACTAATTGACCAGCTGACGCTGGCGCTTTCAGGTAAGCTTAATTTTAAAAAGCTATTAATATCCGAAATAACGTCAATGCTATCAAGGCGAGGATAATAGAATCCCTGTTCCATCCGGTAGATTTTTTCAGCCGCCCGGATTAAAGCCAAATTAGCTTTGGCCTCCCGGTTTAAGGTTTTTTCTTTAATTGCCATATAATTCGGCCAAGCCAGAGCTGCTAAAGTACCGATAATTACCAAGACTACCAGTATTTCAATTAGCGTATACCCTCTTCTCTCGGACATAATTATCTTCCTCGGTTAGTACCCTGCAGTTCCACCCCAGACACCGGCAACAGTTAAAGATTTAGTCCAAGCCGTCGTACCATTCTGCGGCTTTCCGCCAGTAGTACAGCGGGTAGCAGTACAGGTGCCGTCAGTAGTACAGGCGTAAGAAAAGAAATGGGTCGCCGCACACGATGCCGGAGCCCCGACACCTAAGCTGGCAGCTACGACATAAGCACCGTTCTCCATATATTCCGCAATCTGGGCGCTTCTTAAGGTGCCTAAAATCATCCTGGCTTCAGCGGCACGGCTTTTTTCTACTACTTTATTATACTGGCTTAAACCGATTGACGCCAAAATTCCAACGATGATGATAACGATAATTAACTCAACAAGTGTAAAGCCTTTTCTCATTTATTCCTCCTGGTTAGTTAAATTTTCAGCCCAATAAATTATATCATTTAATTAGAAGTATTGTCAATAACTATCCGCTAATTTTTGATAATTCGAATATTGGCAGAAACATACCGACAACCATTACCCCGATTACCCCGCCGAGAAAGATTAAAACAATCGGTTCAAACATTGAAACAAAACGCGCCAAAAATGTATCACAATACGACTGATAGAAAGTATTTATTCTTTTGAACATTTGCGGCAACTCACCGATCTCTTCACCGATACTCACCATCTGGATCACCATCGGTTCAAAAAACCCGCTGCGCTCAAGTGAGTCGCGCATAGGCTTGCCTTCCCGTACGTCATCCTTGATTTTACGGATAATATCCCCCATGATCAAGTTATTTACAGACCTGCCCGTAATCTCCAGCGAATAAAGGATCGGGACCCCCGACTCAAGCAGCGTAGCCATTTCCGATGAAAATTTCTCGACATTAAAAGCCAGAAAAAATTCCCCGAAAAGCCATAATTTAAGCTGGAATTTTTCGAAGTTTAACCGGCCGTTCTTAGTTTGAATATACTGGTGCAACAGGAAATAGATTCCGGCGGCCGCCAAAAATAAAATAATAATATTTTTTCTTAAAAAATCGCTGATATTTACCAGGACCTGGGTTAAAAATGGCAGAGTAATATCGAAACTTTTAAAAATTTCAGCAAAAGAAGGTATTATCTTTAATGATAAAAACAGCAATGCGCCAAAACCAACTAAGGTTAAAATAAAAGGATAAACTAATGCGGAGATGATTTTATTTCTGAATTCCGCTTCTTTCTCAAGATAGGTTGCTAATCTGCTCAACACTATCGCCAAATTTCCGCTGGCCTCACCGCTCTCCACCAGGTTAATCCAAAGATCAGTAAATACCTTAGGGTGCGCTGCCAACGCTTCATGGAAACTTAAACCTGCCTCCATGCTTTTTTTTAAATCTAAACATACCTCATAAAGCTTTTTGCTGGCTACCTGCTTCGAAATGATCTCCAGGCTCATCAATATGGTCACCCCGGCCCCGATCAAAGTGGCCAACTGCCGGCAAAACAGAGTTATATCTTCAGTCGTCACCCTGACGTGTTTAGGTTTAAGCCTCACCCTGATTGAAGCATCGACCGTTGGATCGCCAAAAGCCTCGGAGCCTTCCGGAATAACATTAACTACCGTTAACCCCTTAGCCTGGATTTTGATAATCGCGTCTTCCTGGGTTAAAGCCTCCTCGATCCCGGTTTCCTTCATTCCCGACCGGTTTCTGGCAATATAATAAAATTTGGGCATTAATCTCCCCCTAAAGTAGTAGAAAGAATTTCTTCCAAAGAGGTAATCCCGCTTTCTACTTTCTTAACCCCGGATTCATAAAGCGTTTGCATCCCGATAGACCTGGCAACCTCCCGTATTTTTTGGAAGGAAGCCCTCTGGTTAATCATATCCTGAATTTCAGTGGTAATCGGCAGCACTTCTACAATACAGGTTCGCCCCTTATACCCTGCGTTATTGCATTTAGAGCAACCTTTAGGCCCATAAATCAATTCCGCTTTAATCGCAGTCCCTTTTAGTTGCGCAGGAGTAGGCTCATAGGCAACCTTGCAATCCGGGCATAATTTACGCACCAAGCGCTGCGCCACGATACATAATAGAGAAGGCGCTAACATATACGGCTCTATGCCGATATCCATAAGCCGGCTTACTGCCGACGGAGCATCATTAGTATGCAAAGTACTTAAAACCAAGTGCCCGGTCAATGCCGAACGGATACAAATCTGGGCAGTTTCCAGATCGCGGATTTCTCCCACCATCATAATATCCGGATCCTGACGCAGAAAACTTCGCAAAGCAGCAGCAAAGGTAAGCCCGATCTCCGGCTTAACCTGCACCTGGTTAATCTCGTCCATTTTATATTCAACCGGATCTTCCACCGAAATAATATTTTTTGAAGGGCTTTTGATTTCATTTAAAATAGCATAAAGCGAAGTGGATTTTCCGCTCCCGGTTGGACCGGTAATTAAAACTAATCCGTAAGGAGAAAAAATCGCTTTACGCATATGTTCGAGTTGAGCCGGATCAAATCCTAAATAATCCAGGTTCAACATTACCCCGCCGCGGTCCAAAATCCTTAAAACGGCTTTCTCCCCGTAAATGGTAGGGACCATCGAAACACGGATATCGATCGGCCGGTCGTCAATCCTGACTAGAATCGCCCCGTCCTGAGGCAATCGCTTCTCGGCGATATCAAGCTTAGCCAGAATTTTAACGCGGGAAACCAGCGGTAAATGCAGATGTTTAGCCGGAGGGGGAATTTCATAAAGTTTACCGTCAATACGATAACGCAGCGAAATCCTGTCTTTAAACGGCTCGATGTGGATATCGGAGGCCCGTTCATTGATTGCCTGGCGGATGATCAGGTCAACTAATTTTACCACCGGCGCCTCTTCGGCCCTGGCAATCAGCTTATCCAAACTCAGTTCCTGCCCTGCATCTTCCCCTCTTTGAGAAAAAGTAGAATCGATATCATAACTGGAATCGACCACATCTTTAAGCATGGAGGATTTACCATAGAACTCTTCGATGGCTTTCAAAATGTCGGAGCGGGTAGCAATCACCGGATTAATTTCACTGCCGGTTAATTTTCTTAAACTATCAATCAAAAGAATGTCCAGGGGGTCAGAAAGCGCGACAGTTAACGAACGCAGCATGCGAGAGAGAGGTAAAACGGCATTCTTAAAAGCAAAATCATGGGGAATCAGATTTTCCAAGCCTTGATCCATCGCCGGTTTGAGCATCCCCGTACCCAGCGAGAAATACGGCATATTCAACTGCTTACATAAAGCGGCCAGGACCTGCTCCTCCTTAACGATCCCCAGCTTGATCAGTATTTCGCCCAGACGGCCGCCCTCCTGCCGCTGCGCGGTAACCGCTTTTTCCAGCTGACTGGCAGTAATTATGCCTTCTTTTAATAAAAAATCACCCAGCCTTAAATAATTATCTTTTACCATTAATGCTCTTATCGAATTTGTTCAAGTTAGAATTAATAATATAGTCGCGGTTTGAGCCTGCAACCACACCCTGCTCCCTGATCGGCAACTGGATATTTTGCACTTGGTTCAATTTTGTGTCAGGCCTGTCTTTAATTATCCGCGGAGTAATAAACACGAGTAATTCCCGCTCTTTACCGACAGTTTGATTCTTATGCCTGAACAACAGGCCCAAGATAGGAATATCCCCCAGAATCGGTAATTTTTTCTCGATAATATTTTTATCTTGATGGATCAGCCCCCCTAAAATTACAGTCTCACCGTCCCTAACCTTAACTATCGATTTGGTGCTTCTAACTTCTACATCCGCCTGGGGATTATTGGTCGAACTTAAAGCACTGATACTGGAAACGCTGGATTTGGGGTTAATCACCATCGTAATTTCATTTTCTTCGGGGTTTATCTGCGGAGTCACTCTCAAAAAAATCCCGGTCCCTTCTCGGGTTAAGGATAAATCAGTGGATCTTGAATATATGCTGGTCGTGGTCGGTACACCGGCATTATAAGTTGTGGTATCTTCACGGCCGACAATCTCATCCTTAGTAATCGAAATCTCAGCGGTTTCGTTGTTCAGGGTAAGCAGCTTCGGACGTGCCAAAAATTTGGTATCGGTTTGAGTTCTGATAAAATCCAACTGCATATCATAACTACTTCCTGAAGGATTAATCGAGATCTCCCCCAACGCCCGCTCGAAAGTCTTAGCCCAGGAGGCATAAGGAAATCCGGCTGCGGCTGTGGCGCCGGTAATAATCGCGGTAAAAGGAGTATCTCCAAATTCAAAACCCATCTTATCTACCACATCTTTACTGACATCCAGCATTTCTACTTCCAGCATAACTTGCGGCACTGCTACATCCAGAGAATCGATAACCCGACTGATCACCTTCATCTTAGCAGGGGTATCCGTAACAATAATACTATTGGTCCGAAAATCCTCAATCATCGAACCCACCGAAGAAAGTAATCTCTTAACCGCACTGGATATGCCGCTGTCTGACTCCTCCTTAAATTTACTCCGCGGACTTGCCCCGATAGCGCTGGCGCCCATAATGCTTTTACCTAATTCTTCTTTTAAAGAAGCGGTCGAAACAGTAGCGTGTTTCAAGTAAAAAACTTGGGTTACCGTTTCAGTCTCCATCTTCCCCCATTCCTTAACTACAAAGATATTGGATTTAGGGTCTAATTCATAGGAGAGATTATTCGCGCTAAAGATTTTATCCATTGCCTCATTCAGCGGAACTTTATCCAGATACAGGGTAATTTTTCTGTCCTGCACCGCTTCAGAAGCAATAAAATTCATCCCCGCTTGAATCGAAAAAACCTTCAGGACATCCTTTAATCCTGCATCCTTAAAGTCCATAGAAATGGTAATTTCCGGAGGGCCGGCTGGAGGCTGATCCTCGGCATTAAGCCGGGAAACAAAAAAGGTAAACATTATAAAAATGGTAATCACTGCGATAAAAATCTTCCTCATTTTGTTCCTCCTTGTTTTTTCATTTCCTTGCCCGTTGGGCCCTGTCCCGGAGAGTATAAATTCACTATCTCTCCGTAAAAATTTAAAGTAACCCCTTTTTTATCAATACTCAAAATTTGCGCGCCTTCGACTGTATCCCCAATAGTACAAACCCGGTTATTAATAATCACCTGTGGGCGCTCTACTCCCCAAACAATCCCCTGAATCGTCAGCTTATCAGACTCAAATTTTGGTTTAATGACCTCCGGGATTTGCTCTTCCACCGGCTTAGGTTCTTCTTTAATTAAGTAAGTCTTGAAGGGATCGCGAAACCTCCCGGATTTATACTCCATCACCGGACGCTCAATGATTACCTTATCCGCATCTGCCGCACAAACCGGCGAGGCCAGCGTTACGCTTAAAATAAACATAAATAAAATATAACCGCCCGCTTTATTCATCATTTACAGATAAGAAATAGTGTTAATCTTTAAGGTAACTGCTAATTCGTTTTTATCGCTGGGAGCGCTGGGCTGGGAAGAAACCGAACTAATATTGATTTCGCTCACCAGATAAATATCCTTATGGTTTTCAACCTTACTGATAAAATCGCCTAATGCATGGTAACTGGCTGCTCTTAAGGTAATTAAAAAAGAAGACCGGTGGTAGTTTTCGTTTGGCTCCTCGGCAAACGGCTTCACCGAAAGTATCTTGACCGGTGTATTTTTAGCGACTTGCGTTAGAATATCCATAATTTCGCTTAAATCCCGCTTCACAAAAGTAATTTTATAATTTTCCGATTTTTGTTCAAGAACCGAGATATCTTCAGCAATCTTATTTTTTTCCAGCTCGCTTCCTTGCTGCTGCACCAAAGCGCTAATCTTCTGGTTAGCGGATTGGTGCAGATGCCAAGCAATAAATAACGCTACAATCACTACCGCGATATTTACGATTAAGTTTTTATTCCTTTCAAATAAGTCAAAATTAACCATACTATCTTTTCTCCGTGGTATTCTTACAAATAATCTTAAACACGGCCAAATTCCGGTCCTGAATAATTTTACGGTCAATAAAACCGATGACAATCTCTTTAAAATAACCGGAAAACACCGGGTCTCTTTTTAGGTTCGAGATAAAAATGTTGACTGAATCAAACTCCTGATCTCCGTTATCCTGATAAACCTGCCCATGCAGTGCCAGCTCTACCGGTAAATCCTTAACCTGGGTCAAATTAAAAGATTCAAGCCAAACCCCCTTAGGTAAAGCCCGGGGTATAGAATTAAGCAGCGGTGTGATATACATTTGGTTTTTAACTACATTATCCAAAGCAGCCATCTTTTTCTTAAAAGTATTGCTGAGGGCAGAAAGACTCTCGAAACTATCGCCGCCGGAAGGAGTTGTAATTTTTACCCGCTTCTGGCGGATCGCCGTCAACTCGGCTTGTGAAGCTTGCGTACGCATCATCCCGTTACCGAAAACCGCAATACAAATTACGGCGCCGATGATCAGGAATTTAAAATCGAGAGTGATGCCCTCCAGCAAAGCAAGCGGGCTGCCGGCAGAGACAGCCGAGCGTACGGCTTTGAGCCGGGAAGTAATCAAGTTAATTTTAATCTTAAGCGGAGCAATCTTAAATAAAGCAGCGGCAAAGCTCTTAGCTAAAACGGAAGAATAGGTGGCGGTTTTACCCAAAACCTTTTGCGTATCCACAAATTTTATGGGAACAGTAGAATCGGTAAAAAATGTCTTGATTGTCGAATGGCTCTCCTTATCACAAACGACAAAAATATTTTTTACCTCTTTATCCGGGAACTTGCGATTATAGTAGTCAAATGAAATCCGAATTTCATTTTTTAATTTTTCCTGCTTTTGGATCAGGTCGCTTTCCGCGGTCTGCTCAAAACCAGCCGTCTCACCCACCAAATCAAAATCCCGGCTAAACAGCGAAAAACCGTTCTCGAAAACCGTAAAGTTAGCCTCATCTTCATTATTTAAGTCAAAACACAGGCTGGCAATAATTCCGTTATCCCCTAAACCGGCAAGCTTGATGAAACGTAAAATACTGAAAGCCGAATATTCTAAAGCGTTTATTTTAACATTAAGCTGTTTCGCAAAAGAAACATAATTTGCCAGGATTTCTTTCTTAATTCCGACAAAAAGCACCAGGTTAGTTTTGTTCTTTTTATTAGGAAATACCTGAAAATCATAATCTAAGTCTTCCAGCTTAAAGGGAATATATTTCTTAGCTTCGAAATTAACTCCACTCCTTAATTCGCTCAAAGGCAAGATCGGAATTTCAAAGGTACGGATAATCAAATCCTGGCCGGAGATGCAGAAAGTAACTTCACCGGCATTAATCCGGTAACTGCGGAAAGCATCCTTAAGCAAAGCCATAATTTTAACATCCGTAGGGACCTTTTCCTCCAGCTCGGAGATTTCCAGCTTAGGATGCGGCAAGCGGATATTATTTAAAATTTTATTCCCGCTAGTCTCTACAAGATTGATATCTTTAATCCCGAAATATATCCCTAAAGAATTCATGAGCCGTCTCCCTGTACGGTTGAACTGGGCGGTGTGGATTCACGCTTTTTAGACCTTAACCAATTATCGATATCTTTGCGATCGAACCTCCAAACCCCCCCCACCTTAATCCCGGAGATTTTTCGTTGATTAAGCCAGTTATAGATCGTCTGCTTCTTTAGTTTTAGGTAATCCGCTAATTCATCAATATCGATCAGTCTTGACATAGATTTTACTTCCTTTAGGTATAATGTATTACGCAATCAATTAAAACATAATAAATATATTTTGTCAAGTGTTTTTTTATTTAAACTTACTCAAACTTACTTTTAAAATTAGCAGCGATAGAAAAAAGCTGTATAATATTCTATACAGCTTTATAATAGACTTACTTACTTTATGATATTCTTTAAACTGGTCTAATCTGGGGTATAAGTGAATTCAGCGGTAGCGCTTACCTGGCGAGTACCTAAAATCCCGGTTCCGGGATCAGAAACGACAATTGAAACGTAGTTAATCGCGGGCGGCAAATAAGGCTCAATTACCACGCATCCTCCAGTGCATACACCCGCAGCGGTACCCCTGCATAAATACCTGGTATATGTCCCGCTAGAAGCCCAACAGGCATCATCATCCCGGCGCAACTTATCTAAAGCATAAAGCATACCGGCCTTAGCGGCATACTGAGCCTGAATCCGGGTTACCTGGTGGTGAGTCAAACGGGCATGGCTGCTGATCAGCCTTAAGACCACAATAGCTAAAATCCCCACAACCAGGACTACTCCCAATACGATAAAAAGAATCATTCCCTTTTTATTAAAACTAGCCATTTTTTCTCAAGTAGATACGGTAGTCATTGTCATCTTGAACTAAAACCACATGGCCTTCCCGGGCAAGCCACCCTAAACTCATCAAAATATTTTCATGAGTCCGGTCAATCCCCTTGTATAAATCCTGTAAACTAACTTCACCTTTTTGATCCAAAAAATGCCAAATTTCCCCTGCGGTAATACCGATCTCAATAATCATCTCTATCCCTCCATGTGATTCATTTTATAAACATTTAACAATAAGTCAACAGTTTTGTTGTAATTTAACCTCTTAAATCCTGCCGTGGCCGGCATAAAAAAAATAAAAGAATGTTGCTGCTGCCGGGCTAACGCTTCATCCTCGTATTTTCACTAATCCAATCAATGCGCTCCTGAACAAACCCTGCTTCCTCAGCCTGCGGCACCTTCTCGATAATTCGCTTATACGTTCTTAGCGCTTCCTTGAAATTATCCTTGTCCTCATAAAGCTTGGCTGCTCGCAATAGTGCACGCACAAAAAGCGGCGGATGAGCCAGATAAAGGTCGGCGGCTAAAACATACTGCTTGATCGCTGCATCTGCTTCTGCAGCGGCTTCTAAAGTTTCAGCCAGGCTAAAATGTAAATGTCCGGCCTCCATCTCACCGGATACCATATCTAAACTCTTAAGATAAAATCTTTTAGACTCTTCATAGTTACCCGCCTTATAATAAACCTGGGCCATCAGCGGGAAAAGTAATTTACCCAAAGACGGGTTCTTTTTAATTATTTGATTGTATTGCTCCAGGGCCTCTTGCGATTTGTCCAAACGGCTGTAGGTATCCGCCAGGGCAATGGCGGCTTGAATGCTCAAATCAGTAGCTCCCAGGTTGATCGCCATTTTAAAATTTTCAATTGCTTGGTCCGGTTTATCTTCATCGCTAAAAATTAACCCTAAAGCCAGGAAGGCTTCCGGGGTTACCGGGCTATCCGGATAATCTTTGATCAGAGAATTAAAATACCGGCGGGCAAGATTAAGTTCCCGGTTGCGGTAATAATACTGCCCCAACCACCACATTACGTTTGCCGTAAACGGGGAATCCGGATATTTGGAGCGCAGCGCTTTAAAACGCTGGGCTGCTTCTGCCTCCCGGTTTGACTTATAATAACAATCCGCAATTTCATACTCAACTTTCTGAAGCAGTTCCGTATTTACAGGATCCAGCTTAGAAACTGACTGCAACACCTCAATCGCTTCATCGAATTTTCCTAAATTAATCAGGGATGCCCCCAAGAGATATAATGCCTGGGGCCGTAACGGGCTGTCTTTAAAACCATCCTTAAATTTCTTAAGCGCTTCGTAACTCGCCAGATAATCTCCTTGCTGAAAATAGGCCGTGCCCAACCGATAAAAAACATCCGGGGCAAGCTTAGACTGAGGGTATTTTTCTATCCAACCCTCGAAAGCAGCAGATGCTTCTTTAAAATCGGCTTTTTTCAACCGAAGGGAAGCAATTTGATATTGCGCATATTCAAGCTGATCCGGATCACTGCATTGTTTTGAAATTTTAACGTAAATTTCCTCAGCTTTGGCAAATCCCCCGGCAATTTCATAATTCTGCGCGATCTGAAAAAGCAGGTCGATTTTATCCACCCCCTGATTTTTGTTTTCATCCAAGATACTGTCAAAAACAGCCAGGCTCAAATCAGTCTGCCCCTGCTTCAAATAAGCAACTGCCAGATTATAACGCAATTTATCTACCAAC